>JAGWKW010000144.1 GCA_028865155.1 Alphaproteobacteria bacterium | reverse complement strand
CGGGTCTGGTTGCCGACCACGGTTTCGCGATCTTTGATCGCACCCGTGCGGCGGATATCTAGACGCACCGACGAATAGAATTTAAGCGCATTGCCGCCGGTCGTAGTTTCGGGATTGCCGAACATGACGCCGATCTTCATGCGGATCTGGTTGATGAAGATGACCATGCAGCGCGATTTGGAAATCGACCCCGTCAGCTTGCGCAAGGCCTGGCTCATCAGACGGGCCTGCAAACCCATATGGCTGTCGCCCATTTCGCCTTCGAGTTCGGCGCGCGGCACCAGCGCAGCGACGGAATCGACCACCAGCACGTCGATGGCGCCCGACCTGACCAGCGTGTCGGCGATTTCGAGCGCCTGTTCGCCTGCGTCGGGCTGGGAGATCAGCAGATCGTCGACCTTGACGCCAAGCTTGCGCGCATAGATGGGGTCGAGCGCATGTTCGGCATCGACGAAGGCGCAAGTGCCGCCCGCTTTCTGGGCTTCGGCGATGACATGAAGCGCGAGCGTGGTTTTGCCGGAGCTTTCGGGGCCATAGATTTCGATGATACGGCCGCGCGGCAACCCGCCGATACCAAGCGCGATGTCGAGGCCAAGCGACCCCGTCGAAATCGTGTCGATTTCGGTCGCTTCGTGCGCACCGAGCTTCATGACCGAACCTTTGCCGAAGGCGCGTTCGATCTGGCTCAGGGCGGCGTCGAGGGCTTTCTGCCGTTCGGGGTTCATGGAGTCCTTGCTTTCTTTTTCGACGATGTGGAGATCGGCTTTGCGGGCTGCGCTCATGGATGGCTCCTCTGGTTAGCAGGAAAGGGATGGGCGGGAAACCGGAACGGTGTTTATGGTTTGTTCTTTTATGCCTGTTCGGGACGAAAGGCAAGTTCTTATTTTGTTCTTTTTGAATTATTTGTTATGTTATTGAGAATGTTTATTTTATTGAGAAACAAACTGGGTTCCGGATTAATTCACATTTTCCAAAACCGCCCAAGGCGGTTTTGGAAAAAGCGAATTGTCCGGAATGACGATCAGGGGGTAAGGTCGGGGCGGTGATTCTGGATGCCGTTCGTGGCGAGCCTGTGGGCTATGCCATTTCTGACGGGGGCTGACATGAAAGTGATCGGACTGGTTCTTGCGGCGGGCGCTGTGCTGTTCGCGCTTCCGGCCCTGGCGGCAGGGGCTTGCTATACGCCCAAGCAGATGCAGGCCGAGCAGTTGTTGCGCCTGCATTCCGAATTGATGGTTATTACCGTGACGTGCAGGCAGGCGTCGGACGGGGCGAGCCTCGTGCCTTCCTATACCGATTTCACGAAGAAGAATATCCGCATGCTGCATAACGCCGAACAGGTGATGATCGGCTATTATAAGGCGCATGACCGGGGGAGTCCGGTTGCGCGGCTTGATCGGCTGCGGACGCTGCTCGGCAACGAATATGGGCAGAAATCCGCCGATATGTCCGCGCCCGCTTTCTGCGCCGCTTACCGCAATATGGTTCCCGATTTCGATTCCGCGCCGGTTTCGGCAATCCGGGATGAGGTGCGGCGGATGGAAGCGGCGGACAGGTCGTATGAGCCGCTGTGCGGCGGGGATGCGGCAAAGGTCGCGAAGAGGGATTGATGTGCGGTTGGCTTGCTTATGATATAGGATATGTCTTGTGTCATAGGTAAACTGGGTTCCGGATCAATTCGCTTTTTCACAAACGCTTGCGGCGTTTTTGAAAAAGCGAATTGTCCGGAATGACGATTCTTTTAGGGTTCGAATTGGTGGTTTTGCGGCTGGGTTCAGGCTTCGATGGGGTGAGAGGTTGGCGTATTTTCTTCAGCAATTGATCGACGGGCTGACGCTCGGCGCCGTCTATGGGTTGATCGCCATCGGTTACACGATGGTCTATGGCATTATCGGGATGATCAATTTCGCCCATGGCGAAATTTTCATGATCGGCGCGTTTACGACCGTCATTGCATTTACGGTGCTGACCGCCGCCGGGGTCGGGTCGCTGGGCGTTGCGCTGGCGGTCATGCTGGTCGTCAGCATTCTGTTCACGAGCCTTTACGGCTGGACGGTCGAACGCATTGCCTACCGTCCGTTGCGGCGCGCGTCGCGACTGGCGCCTTTGATCTCGGCCATCGGCATGTCGGTTTTTTTGCAGAATTACGTTCAGCTTTTGCAGGGCGCGCGGGTCAAGACGATGCCGCCGCTGCTGCAGGGAAGCATCACGCTTTTGCACCGCGCCGACGGTTTTTCAGTATCGATCTCGTACCTGCAAATTGTCATTCTGGTTTTGACATTCGTGCTGATGGCTGGCGTCAGCACTCTTGTCGGGCGCACCAATCTGGGCCGCGCGCAGCGCGCATGTGAGCAGGATATGACCATGGCTGCGCTGATCGGTATCAATGTCGACAAGACGATTTCCACGACGTTTATCATCGGTGCGTGTTTGGCTGCCGTGGCAGGCTTCATGGTGTCGCTTTATTACGGCGTGGTCGATTTCTTCATGGGTTTTCTGGCCGGCATGAAGGCTTTCGCCGCCGCCGTTCTGGGCGGCATCGGGTCGCTGCCCGGGGCGATGATCGGCGGCGTTATGATCGGGCTGATCGAGTCCTTCTGGGGGGGCTATATCAATGCCAGCTATAAGGATGTCGCCGTGTTCGGCGTTTTGATGCTGGTGTTGATTTTGCGGCCCAACGGGTTGTTCGGCAGGCCGGAGATCGAAAAAGTATGATAGCGGACTGTGATGAAGAGGCCTTGGCTTGGTCACGAGCGGTTGCGAGGAGCCTGTCGCTCGCCGGACTGAAGAAGCCGCAAGGAATACAAATCCAGCCCGGCCAGCGACAGGCGAGGCGCAGAGCGAGTGAAGTAAAACGATGGGGCGGTTGAAAGGACAACAGAAAATTATGACGCGCGCCCGGCTTAAAAACGCATTCATCACGAGCATGATCGTTCTGTTCCTCGCGCTGCCTTTGGCGGGCGTGAAGACGGAAGATGGGATCAATGGTACCATTATCCATTGGCGAATTGGCGCGGTCGCTGCGGCTGCTTTGCTGGTGTTCGTCGGGCGGTTGTTGTGGGAAATGGCGGAAGAGGACTGGCGCGCAGGCGCGGTTGGTTTTATCGGCGGCTTTGCGGCGATTTTTATGCCGTTTCCGACCGCGTTTTTGCACACGGTCGCGGTGGGCGTCGGGTTTGCGGTTGCCGCGCGCGCGGTTTGGGCGGCGGTTGCGAGGG
This sequence comes from Alphaproteobacteria bacterium, assembly GCA_028865155.1. Lineage (GTDB taxonomy): Bacteria > Pseudomonadota > Alphaproteobacteria > UBA9219 > UBA9219 > CAIXLI01. The sequence continues at coordinate 1,016 of JAGWKW010000144.1, read as the reverse complement.
GCGGGTTTGAATGTGAAGCAGGATCGCCTTCGGCGACCCCCCTCCCTAACCCTCCCAACAGGGGGGAGGGAACGCTGCCGTGCTTGTTGCGGCGCGGTTTCCCGATCTCCGAAAAAATATTGGCACCGGCGCGGAGGCCGAACGCGATTTTGGGATTGATGGTTTTGTTCGCCTGCGTGTTTCCGGCGACGCCGATGGCGAGCCGTTATGCGCTCGACGTCGCGACGATGGTTCTGACCTATGTCATGCTGGCCTGGGGGCTCAACATCACGGTCGGTTATGCCGGGTTGCTCGATATCGGCTATGCCGGGTTTTATGCCATCGGCGCTTATTGCTATGCGCTGTTGTCGCAGCATATCGGGATCGGCTTCTGGTCGTGCCTGCCGCTTGCGGGGCTGGCGGCTGCATTCACGGGCTTTTTGCTCGGCTTTCCGGTCTTGCGCTTGCGCGGCGATTATTTTGCCATCGTCACTTTGGGGTTTGGCGAGATCGTGCGGCTTGTCGCGACCAACTGGACCGACCTGACCAACGGGCCCAACGGCATCGCAGGCATTCCGCGCCCGACTTTCTTCGGATTGAAATTCGCGCGCTTCGCGCCCGATGGGCAAACGACATTCGCGGATTTCTTCCATATCGCGTTCAATCCCAACCAGCGCATCATTTTTCTGTATTACATCATTCTTGTGCTGGCCGTTCTGGTCGGGCTGCTTGCCACCCGGCTGCGCAGATTGCCTTTGGGCCGCGCATGGGAAAGCTTCCGCGAAAACGAAATCGCCTGCGCCTCGCTCGGCATCAACAGCACCTGGATCAAGATCGCGGCCTATAGTTTGGGCGCGCTTGTGGCCGGATTGGCAGGCGCATTCTTTGCCGCGCGGCAGGGCTTCGTCAGCCCCGAAAGCTTCACCTTCACCGAAAGCGCGACCGTTCTGGCCATCGTCATTCTCGGCGGCATCGGGCATCCGCTTGGCATCGTTCTCGCCAGCATTTTCATCATCGGCATGCCGGAATTGTTCCGC
>JAGWKW010000143.1 GCA_028865155.1 Alphaproteobacteria bacterium | reverse complement strand
TTGCGTCGTGCATTTGTTATAGGAACGCATATTGATCAGCGTATTCACGTTGCTCTGTGACGGCGGATCGTCGGTTACATCCTCGCCGTCCTGCCGCGCGTCGGCGCAGCCGTTCCAGTTGGAATTGAGCGACGTGTTGACGTTACCCAGCCATGTCGGATGCGAGGTGCCGATATTGACGGCCTGCGAAAACGGCACGAGCCCAATCCATAATTTGCCGTTGGTCGAGGTCGACTGACCATTGAACAACGTGTTGACCAGCGTCGTCGCGGCGTCTCTCAGCGCCTGAATCTTGCTGACGCCGCCGCCGGCGGAATTGTTCATCGACCCGGTATTGTCAAGCACCATGACAAGCTCCAACCCCGTCACCGCGCGCGAAATTTGCGAGGTCGCGGAAACGGTGATCTGGTTGACGCCGGCAACGGCCATGAAAGTCGTCGGCATGCTCGCGGTCGCCGACAGGGTGAAAATCGTGTTGGTGCTGTTGGCGGCAACCGAAAAAGACGTGATCGTCGCGCCCATATAGCCGTTGAAATTGGCGTCGAGATATTTGGTCGCCTCGGAGGTCAGGCTCGCCGTGCTGACGGTCGAACCCGCCGCGAGCCCGGCCGCGTCGAGCGAGAACTGCAGCTTCGACTGCACCATCTGCGTGCGCCCGGTATCTACGGCAAGGCCGGTGAAAAGGGTCATCGCCATCATCGAGATCGCAAGCAGCGGCAGCGTCATACCGGACTCCGACCGCGCGAACGAACGGGCTTTGTCGAGCAAACGCGAAACCAGGGCGCGCATGAACATGGGACTCTCCTTTTATGACGGCGGCGTGACAAGCGGGCTGAGCCGGGGCTTGTACACCGCCTCGCGATAGATCGTTTTCGCGCCGAACAATCCGGAATTCACGAACATCGGCGTGAATTTGTAATAGACTTCGGAAATGATGACATTGTCGTTGCTGTTGAGCGTCAGCCCGGCGGGCAGCGTCGCCGGGCCTCCCATCGTGCCGATCGCGCTGGTTTCGGTCAGATTTCCGCCGCCCGAATATTGCCATTCGACGATCGGCGGGCCGGAAGGGGGCTGAAATACGGAAGAGACGATCACAACGCCATTGTTGCCGAAAGTGAACGGGTTCATCAGCTGCTGCGCCGCGAGCAGAATATCGTTGAGGTTGGCAAGGGTAATGACCTGATACTGGGTGACGATGTCGGTTACGGTATAGGCGATGCGGTCGCATTTTTCGTTGACCAGCAGGTAATACGACCCGTCGGCGCTGCCGAGCAGAAGCGCGACCCAGATCGGCAGCGTCAGCGCGAATTCGATCGCGGCGACGCCGTGACGTGTGCGATCGCGCAAGGAACGCCAAAAAGGTTTGTAACCCTGTTCACGATCCCCGGATGTCGCGGAACGTCCTGCGCTTTTGCGCATTCTCGCACACAGCGCATTCCATACATGCCGGCAGGCTTCAACCATACGGTTCATTGCGCACCACTATATCGGCCGTCAGATCGACGACGCCGTTGGTTCCGATAAGATTCGACATGATCGGCGTGAACAGCTTCCACGGATAGGTAATGGTATAAACGACGATTTGATCCTGCGTGCCGTATCCCGACGCGCCGCCGCCGTTGGATGCGGACGAAAAACTGTTGTAAGCGGCCGCAGTCATCGTCACTTTCGACGTGTCGATCAGGTTGCCGTAGGTTTGCAGTTCGTTGCCGAGAATCTGGCTTAATGTCTGCTGTTGCGTCTGGCCGCTTCCGGTATAGCCGGTCTTGGCAAGGCGCGTCGTATTGAACGCCGCGCTTTCGAGCATCTGCTGCGCGCCCCACATCAGGCAGGTTTCGGTGATCCCCATAAGCATGAGAAAGAATACCGGCGCCAGCAGCGCGAACTCGACCGCAGTCACGCCTCGGCGCGCGCCGTCGCGGCGCGAAGCGCGCAGGCGAAAGAGCGGACATGCGAACAAACCGGCCATCGATCGAGACCTTCCATCCTCCCGAAACTTTCCGCAAAATGCGGGGTTTTCCCACCGTCCAGTATCCCATCCGCGGCTTTACGGGCGGTTAAGTTTGCGCGGCATTTATTAAAATTTGAGGAATTTCGAAAATCGAAACAGTTTCAAAGAAAAAGGCCGGAAACCCGGCCTTTGATCTCATATCCCGCGAAAAACCCCGTTATCCGGCTTCCTTCATGCGGAAGTCGTAGAGGCTGTCGTCTTCCGCCTCGGATGAGGGGGTTTCGTCGACGATTTCATCGTTTTTTTTCCTGGAACCCTGCTGGCGGCGAGTGGCGACGGCTTCGGCCATCAGCGAGATGATCGCGCTGGCCATCCCGAAAAGCTGCGTCGCCTCGTCGAGCGACGGCGCGAAATCGGTTATCACGAGCGGATTGCGGTAATGGTCCTTGATCTGGGCCAGCATCTGCACGACGCGGCGGTCGGGACGCGGATCGCGGTCGTCATCGTCGGCCATCGTGGAGAGCTTCTTGAGATAGACGGCATAATTGCGTTCGGTCTTGGACGGTGCGGCGCCGACAAAGTTTTCATAATAGCTGCGCAGCATGATCTCGACCGCGCGCAGCGTATGCATAACCGCCGCGGTGCCGAGCCCGAAGGCAAGCGCGCGACCGGCATCGGCGAATTCATTCTGCGTTGCGGCGGGGATCGCGCCGCGCAGATTTTCGGCGAAGATTTCCTGCGCGTTCTCGGCCAGGTCATAGGTCGAATAAATGCCGCGCTTGCCTGCGACATAGGTCGGGGCGCGGTTCAATTCCGCCGCCAGCGCATGTTCGAATTTTTCCACCAGCGCGCGAAGCATCGCGAGCTCATGCGGGTCGATACGGTCTTCGCCGTCCTGCGTTTTGAGCTGGCGCGTGGCGGGATCGATGAAATAGCGGTTGAAGATGGCGCCGATCTTGTTGAGCAGCTTGACCGCGTCGGATTTCGAGGTCGAAAGCGCGATCGCGTCGCCCTTGATGAAACCGTCGAGCAGCGTCTGGGCCTCGCTAAGCGGCGCGAACATATCGGCGGCGCGCGCGCCGGTATCGGCGCTGAACAGGCCGTGCAGCTTTGCGCCGAGTTCATAAAAACGATAAGAATTAAGCTGTTTCATTCCGCAATCGCCTTAGAAATAAATATCGATACCCGCACCGGTTGTATCCGGCATAATGGGTAACTTCCTCCTAAACAAGCAATGAAATGCTTTCATGTCCGTGGGGGGAACCTTTGTTCGTTACGAAACCGCATTGGATTCGTCAAATCCTTATTATGGTTAATGAAAAAACTTTGCCGGTGCGTGCGACATTTTCTTTCGCGCGGCGCTTGTGGAAAAGAAAAGCCGCGCCGCGAATGCCTGTCCCGCAGGCGCTAACGGCAAAGCGCGCCTTTGCGAACCACACTATGACATTTTGGCGGCATAGCAGCAGAGAAAGAAAAAAACAGAAAATCCTTTGTCGAATCGACTGCGGCTGCGAATAATCGGGGCATTGCCGCAACGGGACTTCGCCCATGCCCCAAGACAACCCTGTCATCGATGACATGCCCCAGCCTTCGATCCCCGCCATCGCGCTGCCCGCCTGCCACGAAGGCGAGGCGGCCTATCTCGCGCTACTCGACTATGTCCTGACTAACGGCGTCAACCGCAGCGACCGCACGGGCACAGGCACGATCGCGAGTTTCGGACATCAGATGCGTTTCGATCTGCGCAAGGGCTTTCCGCTCCTGACCACGAAGAAGGTTCACCTGAAATCGATCGTCTACGAGCTTCTGTGGTTCCTGAAAGGCGACACGAACGTCAAATACCTGAACGACCGCAAAGTCACGATCTGGGACGAATGGGCCGACGATAACGGCGATCTGGGGCCAATATACGGGCGGCAGTGGCGCGACTTCGGCGGCGAAACGCTGGAAGGCCACGGTGTCGATCAGATCACCGAACTGGTCGAACGGCTCAAAAAAGACCCCAACAGCCGCCGCCACATGGTCGTGGCGTGGAATCCGATGGCGCTCAAGAAAATCGAAAAATCGCCGCCGCCCTGCCATGCCCTGTTCCAGTTCTTCGTCGCGAACGGCACGCTGTCGTGCCAGCTTTACCAGCGCAGCGCCGATCTGTTCCTCGGCGTGCCTTTCAACATCGCGAGCTATGCGCTGCTGACCATGATGCTGGCGCAGGTCTGCGGGTACAAACCGGGCGAGTTCATTCATACGCTCGGCGACGCGCATATCTACAGCAACCATATCGAGCAGGTCAAAACC
>JAGWKW010000142.1 GCA_028865155.1 Alphaproteobacteria bacterium | reverse complement strand
CGGCGGCAGCTGGCCACATCATCAACAATGCGCTGTTCGCCAACGTTCTGTACGGCTTCAATACCGACAGCCGTTACACGCCTTACATCGGTGCCGGTATCGGCCCGGACTTCATCAGCGTCCAGAATTTCGGCGCATCCAACACCGGATATCTGAGAGGCGACACGGTTCAAGCCGCTTATCAAGGTATTGCGGGTATTTCGGCTCAGCTCGACGACAACTGGTCGGTTTCCGCCGATTACCGCTATGTCGCGTCGTTCGACCCCAAGGTCAGCAGCACGTCGGGCGGACAGGGTCGCACCGACAATGCATCCAACAACATCATTCTGGGCGTGACCTACAGTTTCGGAACGCCCGCGCCGGTGGAACCCGCGCCGGAACTTAAGACGGCAGAAGCCCCGGTTGTGACGCCGCGCGCGCCGATGCAGCCGGCGGTGGCTCCGATTCCGCAAAGCTACATGGTCTTCTTCGATTTCGACAAATCGACGCTGACGCCGGAAGCCAAGCGCATCATCGCCTCGGCGGCCAAAGAGTACAAGAATGGTCATTATGTGACGATCACCGTCACGGGTCACACCGATACGGTTGGCACGGTTGCCTACAACAAGAAGCTGTCCGTCCGCCGCGCCAAAGCAGTCAAGAAATATTTGGCTGCGCTTGGCGTGCCGTCGAAGGACGTCAAGGCGATTGGCGTTGGCAAGAATGGTTTGATGGTTCCGACCGCCAACGGCGTGCGCGAAGCGCAAAACCGCCGCGCCGAAATCGTTCTCGTCAAGTAAAGCGAACCCCGGTTTGTAGAGCAACGCCGCGCCGCAAGGCGCGGCGTTTTTCTTCGTGCGCACCGAAGTGGGGGAAAAGAACTTGATTTTTGAACTTGGCAGATTACAATTTGCATCCACGAGCCTATAAGGCCATGAGCTTATCCAACTTTTTGCTCGGAAGGCCTTAGGCTTATGACACACCCCAATTATCGCGCACGGTTCCACGACTATCTGGCCAAACTTAAGCAGGAAGGCCGCTACCGCCATTTCGCGGTTCTGGAACGGCATTGTGGCGCTTTTCCCAAGGCGTCGATGCATACGGCGACGGGCGTTAAAGATGTTACCATCTGGTGTTCGAACGACTATCTGGGGATGGGGCAGCACACGGCCGTTTTGGAAGCAATGCACGAAGCGCTTGACATGTGGGGGGCAGGCTCCGGCGGTACCCGCAATATCAGCGGGAACATGCTCGTCCACACGCAGTTGGAAAGCGAGCTTGCAGCGTGGCATGCCAAGGAAGCCGCGCTTTTATTCACGTCCGGCTATAACGCGAATGAAGGAGCACTTAGCGCGCTGATCAAACTTTTGCCGGGTTGCGTTGTGTTTTCCGACCAAAAAAACCATGCGTCCATGATCGCAGGAATCACCCGCAATCATTGCAATAAAAACATTTTTGCGCACAACAACCTCGCCGACCTTGAACGGCAACTTGCTGAAACGTCATCCGACACTTTTAAAATTGTGGCTTGCGAAAGCGTCTATTCAATGGATGGAACGATAGCGCCGCTACGCGAAATCGGCATGTTGGCGCATAAATACGGCGCGCTAACTTACCTGGATGAAGTACATGGCGTCGGTTTATATGGGGCGAACGGTGCGGGTGTGGCTGAACGTGACGATTGCCTTGATCTGTTCGATGTCATTGTGGCGAATTTCGGCAAATCTTTTGGCGTTGCGGGTGGTTATGTTGCCGCATCGCGCGAAACAATAGATGCCATTCGCAGCCATGCGCCCGGCTTCATTTTCACGACATCGCTGCCCCCGGTCGTGGCGGCCGGGGCTTTGGCGAGCCTGCGCGTTTTGCGCGACGCGCATGATTTGCGCTCCCGCATGCACCGGCAGGTAGACCTGTTGCGCAAACGCTTGTTGGAAGTCAAATTGCCGATTCTGACGTCGGGTAGCCATATCGTACCGCTTTTGATCGGCGGCGCCCAATGCTGCAAGGGGGTGGCGGATTGGCTGTTTGAGAACGTTAATATATACGTCCAGCCAATCAATTATCCGACCGTCGCGACAGGTGAGGAGCGCTTGCGTCTAACCCCCACCCCGCTGCACACGGATGCGATGATCGACGAACTTGTCGATTCGCTCGATTTTCTTTGGCGTCAACAGCATCTGCCACGCCGTATAGCTGCCTAGGAGACATAGAGTCATGAGCAACGATACGTTTCCATCCATCCGCCTGCGCCGCCTGCGCAAAACCCCGGCCTTGCGCGATCTGGTCCGCGAAAATGCGGTGACGATGAACGACCTGATATATCCGATCTTCGTCGAGGAAGATATCGAGGATGCGCTGCCGGTTTCCTCGATGCCGGGCATAAACCGCATCCCGGAAAAGAAGCTCGCCGCCGAGATCAAGGCCATCGCCGCCGACGGGGTCAAGGCGATCATGATGTTCGGCGTATCGCACAAGAAGGACGCGACCGGCAGCGACGCATGGAACCCGGACGGGCTGACCGCGCGCATGATCAAGCGCGCCAAAGATACTGCGCCGGATATGGTCGTGATGGCGGACACCTGTTTCTGTGAATATACCGACCACGGCCATTGCGGTGTGATCGAGCATGGCCACGTCCATAACGACATGACGTTGCAAAATCTGGCGCGGCAGTCGGTCAATTCGGCGCGGGCCGGGGCCGACGTCATCGCGCCTTCGGCCATGATGGACGGGCAGATCGCGGCGATCCGCGAAGGGCTGGACGAGGCCGGATTTACCGACACGCCGATCATGGCTTATTCGTCGAAATTCGCTTCGGCTTTCTATGGCCCGTTTCGCGCGGCGGCTGGCTGCGAGCTCAAAGGCGACCGCAAGACCTACCAGATGGATCCTTTCAACGGGCGCGAAGCCTTGCGCGAGTCCATGCTCGACGAGGCCGAAGGCGCGGACATCCTGATGGTCAAGCCGGGATTGCCTTACCTCGACGTGCTGGCGCGCGTACGCGAAAACACCCTGCTGCCGCTCGCCGTCTATCAGGTCAGCGGCGAGTATGCGATGATCAAATTCGCGGCAGCCGCAGGCGCGCTCGATGAAAAACGTATCGTGCGCGAGACGCTGGGCGGCTTCAAGCGGGCAGGTGCCGACTTGATCCTGACTTACTTTGCGCGCGATATCGGCCGCGAAGGTTTCTAAGTCGCCGCTTTAACCAGAAGAACATCATACGGAATGTCGAAGAATTTCGGCATGTCGCATCTTTTGGCTTTTTTGCCGGACAGCAGGATTTCGGGAATCCATGCCGCGCCCAGTCCGGCCTCGACCTGCGCCAATAATGCTTCTGCCGATGCGCTTTCGCAGACCGGGGATTCCTGCAGCGCAATACGGTGCCTGCCAAGCATTTCAGCGATCTTGGCGCCATAGGTCGTACCGGGCGTGTAGGCCATGACCGGGCCATGCAACCTGTTCTTGTTCAAGGTGACGGCGCGTTTCAGGGCCGTGCTGGCGACAAGCGAAAGTCTGTCTTGGCCGATCTCCTCAATCTGCACGTTGCCCAGATCAGCGCGTATGCCGAAATGCGGCACGATAGCCATATCGGCGTGGCTGCGCTTGACTGCTTCAAGGCATCCGGCGATCGAAGCGACGATAAGCGAGTAATTTTCCATTTTCCGGTCGATCAGCCACGGCGCGATGAAGTTGGAGGCCAGCGTGTTGGTCGTATAAATACGCAAGGTTTTCTTGAAATGGCTCGACGTGCTCAGAACCGCGCGGCGGGCGTCGAAAATATCCTCGCGCAGGCGTACGGCGCGGGCCATGAATTCCTCGCCCGCCGGGGTCAGGTTGACGGGCCGGGATTCGCGGTAAAACAGGGGCGCGCCGAGCCAGTCCTCGAGCCTTTGGATGCGGCGGCTATAGGCCGATTGCGTCGTGTTGCGCGTCTGCGCCGCGCGGGTGAAGTTGCGCGTCTGGCACAGGGCAAGAAAATCGTCGATCCAGGCCAATTCCATGATGATGCGTTTTTTGCATGATATAGGGGTGCAATACAATGCATTTTATGCATCACGGGATGAAAAATGACGGTTGGAGCGTCGCGGCGAAAGCAGGCATGGTGCCGATAGCCTCCGCCAAGGAAACAAGAATGCCTGCAAATCCTCTATTATTGGCCCGCTTCGGCCCCACCGACGAAACGCTTGAAGGGCGGGTGCTATTTCTGCGCCCTCCGGCCAAGGAACGGCAAGACGAACTTGCTGGGCGGCTTTTGCCTGCGCGAGTGCGCATCATAGGCGCGGTCGCGGATTCGAACTGGATCGAGCTCGAAAGCGTGCGCGGCAATGTTTTTT
>JAGWKW010000141.1 GCA_028865155.1 Alphaproteobacteria bacterium | reverse complement strand
ATCAGCGGTTGCGGCAATGCGGCGAAAAGCCGGATCAGCATGGACATGCGCCATGGAAACGCGATGCGCGCGCGGTTGCGGGCCAATCCTTGGCGGACGATGTGCGCCGCGCGTTCGGCGGACATCAGGCACGGCATCGGAAACGGATTGACATCGGTCAACGGCGTTTTGACGAAGCCGGGGCATATGACGTTGACTTCGATCCCGTCGCGCGCCGCCGCGCCGCGCAAGGCCTCGCCATAGATGCGGACCGCCGCCTTGCTGGCGCAATAAGCGGGCGCGCCGGGGAAGCCGCGAAAGCTCGCGAGCGAGCTCATGACCGCGACCTGGCCGCGGTTGCGTTTTGTCATCGAGGCCAACGCGGGCCGAACCGTATTCAAAACGCCGCCGACATTGACGGCGAAAATCCTTTCGGCCTGCGCGGCGCTTTCGCCGCCGCCGGAGGTTCCGCCCGAAATTCCGGCATTGGCGATGACGAGGTCGAGCGGTTTACGCGCGTCGCATGCCGCGACCCATGCCGCCATGCCGGGTTTGTCGGTGACGTCGCCGATATGCGCGTGAATTTCCGCGCCGCGTGCGCGTGCTTGTGCGGCGACCCGTTCGAGCCGTGCGGCATCGCGCCCATGCAAGGCGAGGGTGACGCCCGGCGCGGCATAGGCGAGGGCGAGCGCGGCGCCGAGGCCGCTCGACGCGCCGGTGACGAGGATGTGGCGTGGATCGCGCATGGGAAACGCATAGGCTTTTCCTGCATGTGCGGCAAGCGCGTAGTAGTGTCTCAATTTGAAGACGAAGAACACCCGCGCTGCAAGCCGCGCCGGATTCCCCTCCCGCAAGGGGAGGGGAATACTATTCTTCTCGCTGCACATGGGTTCTTCAATTTCAAACAGGGATACCACCGAACACGTCGTGGCGTGGACAGGCGGAAACGGCTCTGTTAGGTTGAATGCGTTTTTCCTTCCGGCCTTTTCTTTTCCTTATGTCCCGAACCGACATCAGCGCCATTATTGCCACGCGCGACCGTGCCGCGATGCTGGCGCATTGCCTGGACTGCCTGTGCGCGCAAACGCTTCCTCCGTCGCGTTACGACATATGCGTGGTCGATAACGGCTCGACCGACAATACAAGGGAGATTGTCGAGGCCGCCGTGGCGCGCCATCCGCGCCATCGGATCCTTTATATTTACGAGCCCGTGCCCGGTGTGCCGCGCGCGCATAACCGGGGCCTTGCCGCGACCGATTCCGATTTCGTCATTTTCCCCGACGACGATGTGCGCGTGCCGCCGACATGGCTTGAGAATTTCCTCGGCCATTTCGAGCGGCAGGGCGACAAGCTGGCGGTCGTCGGCGGCGACGTCATGCCGATCTGGTGCGGCAAACGCCCCGCATGGGTCAGCGAGGATATGCTTGTTTTCCTGTCGGCGACGACAGGCCTTGGCCATCTGCCGCGCTTTACGACCTATGAAGAATGCTTCATCGAGTACAATTGCTGCTTCCGGCGCAAGAGCCTTGCCGCGGTCGGCAATTTCCCCGAACATCTGGGCCGCATCGGCAACATCCTGACCGGCGGCCAGAATGCCGTCGAGGCGGCGATCAAGCTGCGTGGCGGGCGCGCCCTTTACGACCCGGCCATCATCATCCGCCACATCATCCATGCCGACCGGCTGACGCCGACCTGGCTCCGGCGGCGCTTTTTCTGGCAGGGCGCGACGGGGCAGGCGGTGCGGCGCTATCTGCAAAGAATGGGCGGCGGTGCGGCGCCGGAAGCGCTGCTGAACCTGCCGCTTGCGCGCGAGGACTGGGCCTTTGCCGATGAAGAGACGCTGGATGGTTTCGATATGAGTTTGCATCATTTTCAAAGCCTCGGTTTCGTGCTTGCGCTGACGGGCATTATTCCGGTCGGAGAGAAAGCGGGCGGCGCATGAACCTTGATATCAGCGTCACGCTTCCGACCTATAACCGCGCGGCTTTTCTCGAAAAGTGCCTTGAGGGCCTGTGCGCGCAGACGCTTTCCCCGGTGCGCTACGAGATTTGCGTCGTCGCCAACGCCTGTACCGACGCGACGCCCGATATCGTCGCGCAAGTGGCCGCGCGCCATCCGCGCCACCGCCTGTTCATGGTCGAAGAGTCGGTACCCGGCCTGTCGCGCGCGCGCAATTGCGGATTGAAACATACGACCGCGCCCCTGGTCGCCAATGTCGACGACGACGGCACGGTTTATCCCGACTGGCTCGAACGGTTTCTGGCGCGTTTTGCGGAATTCGGCGACGACCTTGCCATTGTCAGCGGCGAGGTCGAGCCGGTCTGGGCGATCCCGAAACCAGACTGGCTGACGCCGCGCATGCAATGTTTCCTGTCCGCCGGAACGGGGCTCGGCAACGAGGCGCGCTTTCTGGGCGTCGAGGAAAGTTCGGCCGAAGGCAATGGATGTTGCCGCCGCGATATGCTTGCGGCGGTGGGCAATCTGCCGGTCGAGCTGGGGCGCGTCGGGAACAATCTTTTGTCGGGCGAGAACGTGTTCGAAAAACGCATTCATCAATTGGGCGGGCGCGTGTTTTTCGATCCCGCCATTATCCTGAGACACTATATCCATGCCGACCGGCTGACGCCGCTCTGGTTCCGCAAGCGCTTTTTCTGGCAGGGCGTGTCGGGCATGGCGGTGCGCAATTACCAGCAAAAAAACGGCATCCCGGTGGACAGCGAGATCATGCTCAATCTTCCGCTTGAGGCTGAGGACTGGGCTTTCGTCGGCAAGGATACGCCCGACGGGCTTGAAAAAAGCCTGCATTATTTTCAAAGCCTCGGCTTCGTTCTGGCGTTGACCGGGCTGCTTCCGATCGATGGCGCGCAATGAAGAAAAGCCTGATCATCGGCGCATTCGGCGGCTATGAATGGGAGCAGGTCGTCTGCTGGTCCAATTCGATCGACCGTTGCGGCTTTACAGGCGACAGGGCCGTGTTCGCGCTTAACGCGTCCTATGAAACGGTCGAAAAGCTCGAGGCGCGCGGTTTCAGGACGCTTGTTTTCGACCGCGACGACGAAAACCGGCAATATTATCATGCCTCGGCGGTCAAGGTGCATGTCGAGCGGTTCCGCTTCATCTATGAATATCTCAAGGATACGTGGCAGGATTACGACTATGTCGTGACCACCGATATGCGCGACGTGATTTTCCAGTCCGACCCGGTCGCGTGGCTGCGCGACAATCTTGGCGGCAGGCAGATCGTCGTTTCGGGCGAAGGGCTGCGCATTGCCGACGAAGACTGGAACCGCGGCAATTTCATCGACACCTACGGCCCCGCACTTTACGAGCTTGCCAAGGACAGGGAGGTCAACAATGTCGGCGTCCTTGGCGGCACGGCCGAATATATGAAAGACCTGGCGTTCAATATTTTCAGCGCGGGCGTCAACCGTCTGGCGCCGATTACCGATCAGGCCGTGCTGAACGCGCTGATTTACACGAAGCCTTTTTCCGATGTCACGCTTTACACGTCGCAGAACAGCGACTGGGCCTGTCAGGCGGGCGTTAGCGCCGACCCTGCCAAAATCGAGGGATACGGGCCTTTCCTGATGCATGCGCCGCCCGTTTTCGAAGGCGGCGCCGTCAGGAATCCGTCCGGACAGGCTTATTGCATCGTGCATCAATACGACCGTGTGCCGGAATGGAACCGGCATTTCACCGAAAAATTCGCTAACTGAGGATCGCCCATGTCCAGCCCTGAAATCAGCGTCGTCATCCCCACCCGCAACCGCGCCGCGCTTTTGGGCAAGTGCCTTGCCTCGCTATGCGCGCAGACGCTGGATCCGTCGCGGTTCGAAGTGTGCGTCGTCAATAACGGCTCGACCGACGCGACGCCGAAGGTGATCGAACTGGTCAACGCCAATTTTCCGCAGCATCGCATTTTCATGGTCGACGAGCCGACGCCCGGCGTCGCGCGCGCGCGCAATGCGGGCGTGCGGCATACTTCTGCGCCGCTGATCGTGCAGGGCGACGACGATGCGACGGCGCCGCCCGACTGGCTCGAAAAATTTCTCGCGTCTTTTGCGCGGCTCGACAGAGATGTCGGCAAGATCGGCGGCGATGTGGTTCCGGTCTGGGGCGCGCCGCGGCCCGATTGGCTGAGCGATGCGATGTTGCCCTTGCTGACGGCGGCAAGCGGGTTCGGAACCGAGCCGCGTTTCGTCAATGAAGGTCTTTTGGAATGCAACGGCTGCTACCGCCGCGAGGCGCTGGAGGAAGCCGGGCTGTTTCCGGTCAGTCTGGGCCGCAAAGGCAGCACGCTTTTGTCCGCCGAGCATGCCGTCGATCTGGTCATGAATGTCCGCGGCTG
>JAGWKW010000140.1 GCA_028865155.1 Alphaproteobacteria bacterium | reverse complement strand
CGCATACAAATGTAAATGGACTTGGCCTTTTCAGGAGGCTGAAAATGCCAGCGCCGCTTCGGTCGAGCCGCGGAATTTAAAATTCCCGTGATGGGTCAGTTGCGTGCGCGGGTCGAGCCATATTTTCCCGCCGATCTGCCGCCACCGGCGGCAGAAGGTGAAATCTTCCGACAGATAGATGTTCGTTCCCGGCTCGATCATGCAGTCGAACAGGGCGTACTGGTTCTTGCTGCGCGTCTTGGGCACCGGATAGACATGCGCGACGTCGTATTTCGTGTCCGGATAGGCGATGGTCATGCGCTCGATGCACGAGCGGCGCATCAGCATGAAACCGGTTCCGGCGTAAATCGCGGTGACGAAGCCGTCGCGATGCTCGCGGTCTTTTTCCTCGCACGGCAGGCCGACGAAATGCAGCCCCGCTTCGAGCAGCTTGTCCTCCGGCGTTTCGGGCGTGATGCGCGCGCGCGCCTGCGCCCAGTCGAAATTTTTCAGCGGATACATCCCGGCCACGACATCGTGGTCGAATTTGAGCATGCGATGCACATCCTCGGCGCGGAACGAAATGTCGGCGTCGATGAACATCAGATGCGTGGCGGCCGGCGTGTCGAGGAACGTGGCCACAAGATTGTTGCGGCTGCGCGTGATCAGCGAATCGCCGCCGAGCAGCGCGATGCTGATTTCAAAATCGCCGCGCGCGGCATAGGCGATCAGCTTGATGACCGATTCCATATAAGCCTGGCCGACAAGCCCACCGTAACAGGGCGTCGCGATCATAACGAGGGGTTTATCCATCTTTCGTTTTCCAACCTAAATCTTGAAGAACCGTCCTTCGACATGAACAGCGGTGTTCCCCTCCCCTTGCGGGAGGGGTTAGGGGCGGGGTTGGCGGCAGCCATTGATCCCGATAGTACAGGATAAGCGGCGACCTGTGACCCCTCCCCTAACCCCTCCCGCAAGGGGAGGGGAATCCGGCCACACTTGCGGTGCGGCCAACCTTGATCCCGAAGAAAGCTTACGCAATCGACTGATAAGCCGCAAGCGCCGCCATGGTCACGATATCGGATACGGTCGCGCCCATGCGCAAAATCTGCGCGGGTTTTTCCAGCCCGTTCATGATCGGCCCCAAAAGCGTGACCCCGCCGATGCTTTGCATCAGCTTGGCCGCAATATTGGCGGCCTGCAGATTCGGCATGACCAGAACATTGGCGGCCCCGGTCAGGCGGCAGAAGGGATAAAGCCGCTTCATCAAATCGTAATCCAGCGCGATATCGGCAGCCATTTCGCCGTCATACTCGAAATTGACGTCCTTCCCGTCGAGGATTTCGACCGCGCGGCGGATATGCTCGGCATGGGAACGTTGCGGCTGGCCGAAACTGGCGAAGGACAGCATCGCCACGCGCGGCGTATGGCCCATGCGCCGCGCCCATTCGGCGGCGCGGATGGCGATTTCGGCCAGACGTTCGGGCGACGGCTCGATATGCACGGCCGTATCGGCCAGAAACACGGTGCGTTCCGGAGCAATCGCAACGGACAGGCCGAACGCGCCCGACGCGTGTTCGGCGCCCAGCACGCGCCGCATATCGTCGTAATTGACGATGAAGCTGCGCGTCAGACCGGTCACGACGGCGTCAGCGTCGCCTGTCGCCACCATCGTCGCGGCGAAGACGTTGCGGTTCTGGTTGACCATGCGCTGGCAGTCGCGTTCCATATAGCCGTTGCGGCGCAGGCGGTTGTACAGGAAGTCGCGGTATTTCTCGTTATGCTTGGACAGCCGCGCGTTATGGATTTCAAGGCCTGAATCCTCGGGCAAATTCATCGCCGCGATATGCTCGCGCACGACTTCCTCGCGTCCGACAAGGACGGGCTCGCCGTAACCCAGAGCCTTGAACTGCAGCGCGGCGCGGATCACGCGTTCTTCCTCGCCTTCGGCGAACACGATGCGGCGCGGGTTGCGCTTGACCGCTTCGAAGATCATCTCGAGGCTGTCCGCCGTCGGGTCGAGCCGCGCGCGCAGGCATTTGCGGTACGCGTCCATGTCGGCGATCGGCTTGCGCGCGACGCCGGATTTCATCGCGGCTTCGGCGACCGCGACCGGAATGCGCACGACCAGGCGCGGATCGAACGGCACCGGAATGATGTAATCCGGCCCGTATTTAAGCCGCTTGCCGCCATAGGCGGCATCGACTTCATCCGGCACATCTTCGCGCGCCAAAGCGGCGATGGCGCGCGCAGCCGCGATTTTCATCTCGTCGTTGATCGTGGATGCGCGCACATCGAGCGCGCCGCGGAAGATGTAGGGAAAGCCGAGAACGTTGTTGATCTGGTTCGGGTAATCCGACCGCCCGGTGGCGACGATGGCATCCTGCCGCACGGCATGGACTTCTTCGGGCGTAATTTCGGGATCGGGATTGGCCATCGCGAAGATGATCGGCCTTTTCGCCATCGACTTGATCATCTCGCCCGTCACCGCGCCCTTGGCCGACAGGCCGAGGAACATATCGGCGCCTTTCAGCGCTTCGGTCAGCGTCCGCGCCTTGGTCTCGACCGCATGCGCCGATTTCCACTGGTTCATGCCTTCGGCGCGGCCCTGATAGATCACGCCCTTGGTGTCGCACATCGTGACATTCTTGTGCGGCACGCCAAGCGCCTTGATCAGTTCGACGCAGGCAATCGCCGACGCCCCCGCCCCGTTGACGACGACCTTGACGTCTTTGACCTTGCGGCCCGTCAGGTCGAGCGCGTTGATCAGCCCCGCGGCGGAAATGATGGCGGTGCCGTGCTGGTCGTCATGGAAGACGGGGATGTCCATGGCTTCGCGCAGGCGCTGTTCGATGATGAAGCATTCGGGCGCCTTGATGTCTTCGAGATTGATGCCGCCGAAAGACGGGCCCAGAAAGCGCACGCAATTGACGAATTCGTCCACGTCGCGCGTGTCGATTTCAAGATCGATGCCGTCGACATCGGCGAAGCGCTTGAACAAAACCGCCTTGCCTTCCATGACCGGCTTCGAAGCCAGCGCGCCGAGATCGCCGAGCCCCAAAACGGCGGTGCCGTTGGAAATGATCGCGACCAGATTGCCGCGCGCGGTATAGTCGTAAACCGCATCGGGATTTTCCTCGATCTTGAGGCACGGCACGGCCACGCCGGGCGAATAGGCCAGCGACAGGTCGCGCTGGGTCACCAGCGGCTTGGTCGCGGAGATCTGCAGCTTCCCCGGCCTGCCTTGCGCGTGAAACGCCAAGGCTTCGTCGTCGGTGACGCGGGGGTTGGATTTGGTCATGTTTTTCTCCGGAAATGGGGAAGCTGGTCGCGCATAATTTAGCGTGTTTGCGCTAAAATCAACCAAAAGTTAAAAACTTTTAATGCATAAATAGGCTTGAAACCGAGTGCATCCGCTCAGTCCTTTTTTGCCGTCCGGGAAAGAATCCTTGTGAACCGCCAGTTTTCCTCTCAGCCGCGACGCTTTTGCACCGCAACATGGGCTGCCGTCTTTTTTGCGGCGCTGGCCGGTCTTTTTCCTGCGGCAGCCTTCGCGCAAGCCGCCGCCATGCCGGCTTATACCGGCGATTCGATGGCGACCCTGTTTTCCGGCCTTTTGATCGGCGTCGTCGTCGCCGCCGCCGCCTATCTGTTTTTCATCTGGATCGTGATCCGCGACCGCGGCCAGGTGTTCCTGCTTCTGTTCCTTTTATGCCTCGGCGTCAACATCGCCGGGTCGAGCGACTTGCTGATGGGCAATATCGGATTGCACGACACCGGACTGCGCGATTTCATCGCCACCTCGAGCCTGATCCTGTCCTGGGTGTTCGGCCTGTTTTTCAGCTATTACTTCCTCGAACTCGACACCAACAATCCCGCCTATACCCTGCC
Source organism: Alphaproteobacteria bacterium (assembly GCA_028865155.1). Taxonomy (GTDB): domain Bacteria; phylum Pseudomonadota; class Alphaproteobacteria; order UBA9219; family UBA9219; genus CAIXLI01. Next base: position 495 of record JAGWKW010000140.1, on the reverse strand, counting down.
CTTCATGGCCATCGCCGGCTTTCTGCTCGTGACTTTGGTCTATTCGCTCATCGACCGCGCATCCGTCGCCCTCGTCCTGCCGTTGCTCGGCGCCGCGACCGTGTCCGCCATCCTGATCTCCGGCCTTTCCGGCGTCCGCAACGGAACCGGCGGCAGCCTTGTCCATATCGTCGCCTTCACCTGCTTTTTGATCGGCGCGCTGGCGCGTTCGGCCTATGTGCTTGGCTATATCGCCTCGCCCGCGAACGCGTATAACGCGACCTATATCGCCTATGCGATGTCGGCCCTGCTGTTCGCCATCGTCGTCGCCAATCAGTTCGCGGCGCGGCAGGACGAAAAGGAAAAAGCGCTCGCCATCAGCAACGAGCGTTTCGCGCTGGCCACGCGCGGCGCCAACGAAGGGCTGTTCGACTGGAACCTCGCGACCGGGGAAATTTTCTTTTCCGACCAGTTCCGCAGAATCCTCGGCATACGGATCGGCAACGACCCAGACGG
>JAGWKW010000139.1 GCA_028865155.1 Alphaproteobacteria bacterium | reverse complement strand
AGTCGGTGATCTGGTTGCGGGCCAGCACGTCGCTTTTGAAGCCGATATACATCGCGTCGATGGTCTGGCCGATCTGGATGCTCACGGTCGGCTGCTGCGCTTCCGGCGGCAGCTGGTTGCGGACGCTCGTGATCTTGGACTGGATTTCGGTCAGCGCCTTGTCGGGGTCGTAGTTCAGGCGCAGATCGATGGTGATGGTGCTGACGCCGTTCTGGCTCGTCGATGTCATGTAATCGATGCCGTTTGCCTGCGCGATCGCCTGTTCGAGCGGCGTGGTGATGAAGCCCGCAACCGTGTCGGCGTCGGCGCCGTAATAGTCGGTCGTCACCGTTACGACTGCGTTTTCGGTGCGCGGGAACTGCAGCACCGGCAGCGTGCCGACGGCGCGCAGCCCCAGCACCAAAATCATCAGGCTGATGACGGTGGCGAGAACCGGGCGGCGGATGAAAAGATCGGTGAACTTCATATAGGCGCCTTATTCGTCGACCGGTTTCGGGTTGGAGATATCGGCCGGCTGAACCTTGTTGTTGACGGTCAGCGGCGTGCCGTTATGCAGCTTGAGCTGGCCCGAAGTCACAACTTCGTCGCCTTTCTTGACGCCCGACAGGACCGAAACCTGGTCGCCGCGCGTCTGGCCGACGGTCACGAAAGTCTGGCGCGCGGCGAGCTTGCCGTCCTTGCCTTTTTCGGCGAGAAAAACCGTGTCGCCATAAGGATTGTAGGTGATCGCCGTCGCCGGAAGCGTTATCAGTTCCTGCGGCGCGCCGGTCGTGATCGATACGCGCGCGAACATGCCGGGCAGAAGCTTTTCGTCCGGATTTTTGAACGATGCGCGCACTTGGACGTTGCGCGTCGCTTCGTCGATTTTGGAGTTGATCGAGGAAATCGTTCCGTCGAACACGGCGTTGGGCGCGGCGTCGCAGCGCGCGGCGATTTTCTGGCCGACGGAAAGCTGCGCCAGCGCCTGCTCCGGAACATTGAAGTCGACATAGATCGGGTTAAGCTGCTGCAGCGTCACAAGCGGCGTTCCGGCTGCGACATACTGGCCGATATCGACCTGGCGAATGCCTAAGTGCCCCGCGAACGGCGCGCGAATGGTTTTCTTGTCGATAATCGCCTGCTGTTGCGACACTTGCGCGTTATCGCTGTCCAGCGTCGCCTGATCCTTGTCGAACGTGGCCTGGCTGATGGCCTGGACGGCAAGCTGTTTGCGGTCGCGCGTCAGCGTAGTTGCGGCCAGCGAGGCGGCGGCCTGCAGCGCCTGCAGTTTGGCGGTGTCGTCCTCGTCGCGTAGCTGAACGAGAATGTCGCCTTTTTTGACGTCGGCGCCGGAACTGAAATCGATGCTTTCGACGATGCCGGAAAGCTCGGACGACAGGTCGGCGCCGTTGACCGCGCGTACCGTGCCGACGGCGTCGACTTCCTGTTGCCACATCTGTTCGCCTGCAAGCGTGGTCGAAACCGTTTGCGGCGGCTGCGGCATGTGCGACAAGTACTGTTTCGCGCCGATCGCCATCATATATTTGAAGCCGAGAATGCCGCCGATCACGAGAATGACGGCGGCGAGCATGGCGATCATGCGTTTAGTCATGGGACACCTTCGGGGAATTAGATGGGGACGGGGCGTGGTTCCACCAGCCGCCGCCAAGCGCGACGAGCAAAGCGGCGGTGTCGGCGTAACGCTGCGCCTCGGCCTGCGTCAGCGCGGACAGGGCCTGATGTGCCGCGCTTTGCGCCGACAGAAGATCGGTTTTGCTTGTGGCGCCGGCTTTGAATTGCGCCAGCGCCAGCGCTGAGGCATCGGTCGCGGCGTTTGCCGCGGCCTTCTTCGCGATCAGGATTTCCGCGTCGGACTGCAGCGCATGCAGCGCGTCGGCGACGTTTTCGAACGCGGTCAGGACGGTTTTGCGATATTGTTCTTTTGAAACGTCGAACTGCGCGCGCGCCGCGCGCTCCTTGTTCAGAAGCGTGCCGCCGTCGAAGACCGTTTCCGCTGCGCTGGCGCCGAGATTCCAGAATCCGCCACCCGGTGAAAACAGCTTGTCGAAGGCATTGGCCATCGAGCCGAGATTTGCCGACAAGGTGATTTCCGGCAGCCGCGCGGCGACCGTGACGCCAATGGCCGCGCTGGCGGCGTGCATATTGGCCTGTGCCTGCAGAATATCTGGCCTTTGCGCCACGAGCTTCGACGGCAGCGACAGCGGAATTTCCTTCGGCAGACGCAGGTCGGCGAGCGCGAAGAATTCATGCGGCCGTTGCTGCGGCATCTGCCCGGTCAGCACCGCAAGCTCGTGGCGCGTTGCCGCAAGCTGGTGTTCGAGCGGCGGAATGACGGCGAAGGCGTCGGCCAGGGCGGTGGTTTGCGTATCGACCACGTTCTTGCCGACTGCGCCTGCGGCAAGGCTCGCCTTGGTCATATCGAGAATCTTCGCCTGATCTTTGGCGACGGCGCGGGCGGCCACGATTTGCGCGCGTAGCGACGCTTCCTGAACGGCGGCGGTGACGACATTGCCAGTCAAAGTTAGCCAGGCGGCGTCTTTCTGGTACCGTGCGGCGTCGGTTTGGGCCTGCAATTCCTCGACCGCGCGGCGCGTGCCGCCGAACACGTCGAGCCCGTAACTGACACCGACCGAGGCGTTATGCAGCGAATAGGTCAGGGGCGGCGCGAATCCGCCGCTCGACGGGCGCGCGGTTTTCTGGCGTTCTGACGTAAGCTTGGCGGACACGGTCGGGAACAATTCCCCGCTGCCTGCGGCCAGTTCGGCTTCCGACGCGCGCAGGGAGGCTTCGGCGGCGGCAAGGTCGGGATTGTTGGCGATTGCGGCAGCGACGAGCCGGTCGAGCTTGGGCGAGTGGAACAGCTCCCACCATTGCGCCGGGATTTTTCCGCCCAAACGCAAATATTGCAGCCCGTCTTCGGTGACGGCCGGCGTCGGCGTCGCGTCATAGGCCATGACGTCGGGCGCGGGGGGCGGCGTGAAATCGGGCCCGACCGCGCAGGCCGCCAGCGAAACGAGCAGCAGGGGAGTCGCGAAGAAAAAGGGAGACGGGCCGCGCATGAAGGAGTAAACCGGTTTACACTCGACGGGAAAGCGACTATACATTCATGCGTGCATGTATGTAAAGGGGTAAATTAAGTCCGAAATGGCCCGCAAGACGAAAACCGAAGCCGAGAAAACCCGCGACGCAATCCTCGACGCCGCCGAGAAGGTGTTTTACGAGCGCGGCGTGACGCGCACGTCGCTCGACAAAATTGCTCAGGCGGCGGGCGTGACGCGCGGCGCGGTCTATTGGCATTTCAGGGACAAAAAGGAAGTCTGCGAGGCGATGATGCACCGCGTTTTCCTGCCGCACGAGGATATGCTGGAAAAGCTAGCGGCGCGGGGGTCGGACAAACCGCTCGACGACCTCAAGCATTCTTGCCTGCACGCGCTAAAGTTGATGGCGACCGACAAGAGACGGCGCAATGTCGCGTCGATCATGACCTTGCGTTGCGAATATGTCGAAGATATGGAAGGCGTCGTTACGCGCCGCGCCGCGTGCAAGAACCGGATGCTGGTTTCGTCGGAAAAGCTGTTCGCGCGGGCGCGCAGGCTTGGGGCGCTCGCGCCCGAATGGACGCCGCGCAAAGCCGCCATCGCGCTTCAGGCTTTGATCAGCGGCTTGATCATGGGCGTACTCGAACAGCGCGACCATTTCGACTTCGCCCCGATGGGGACTTCCTGCATCGAGGCGTTCTTCAAATCCTTGCAGAAAAAAGCGCTGTAACCCGTGCATAAAACGCCGTCCGAGGAAATGCTGAATTTTCGGCCCCCCGTCATCGCGCATCGCGGCGCCCGCGCCCGTGCACCGGAAAATACGATGGCGGCGTTCGAAGCCGCGCGCGAAGACGGCGCGGCCTGGATCGAAACCGACGTCAAGCTGACCGCCGACGGCGTGCCGGTTTTGATCCATGACGATCTTCTCGACCGCACCACGAACGGTCATGGCGCGGTCGCCGACATGGACTGGGCGGAGATGCGCGAACTCGATGCGGGCGGATGGTTTGCGCCGGTCTTTGCGGGCGCGCGCGTTCCCCGGCTGGCCGAATTGCTGGCTTTTGCGCGCGACAGCGACATGCGCATCAATCTGGAGCTGAAGCCTTGCCCGGGGCGCGCGCTGGCCACCGTCATGGTGTCGATGATCGAAGCCGCAAAACTGTGGCCGGCGGATGCGCCGCCGCCCTTGATCTCGAGCTTCGATGCCGAAGCTTTGACCATCGCCTCGCGACTGCATCCGGGCTGGCCGCGCGGGCTTCTGCTCGACGGCTGGCGCGACGACTGGCGCGAACTGGCGGGGTTGACGCGCGCCTCGACCCTGCATGTCAATG
>JAGWKW010000138.1 GCA_028865155.1 Alphaproteobacteria bacterium | reverse complement strand
GCGCAACAAGGCCGAACGCATCCCGCTTTCGTGCGTGCCGCCTTGCGGTGTCGGCACGGTATTACAGTATGACCGGCACGACCCGTCGCCATCCGTGGGCCATGCCACGGCCCATTCGACCTTGCCCTTGCCGTCGGGCAAATCGGCTTGCCCGGCGAACATCTGCGGCGTCAGCGTCTCGCGCCCTTCAAGCGTCGAGGCCAGATAATCCGCCAGCCCGCCCGGAAAATGCAAAACGGCTTCGGCAGGCGTCTTGTCGTCGCCGGTGATCAGCGCCGGATCGCATTCCCATCGGATTTCGACTCCGCGAAACAGATATGCCTTCGACCGAACCATGCGGAACAAGGTTGCGGGTTTGAAATGCACCTTCGTGCCGAAAATTTCGGTATCGGGCTTGAAGGAAATCGTCGTGCCATGCCCCTTGGCCGGGCCCGTATTCTTCAACTTGCCCTGCGGCACGCCCCGACAGTAGGACTGAACGTAAAGCTGCTTGTCGCGGGCGACCTCGACCGTGAATTCCTCGGACAGGGCATTGACGACCGAACTGCCGACGCCGTGCAAACCGCCGGATGTCTGATACACCTTGTCGGAAAACTTCCCGCCCGAATGCAGCGTGGTCAGAATGACCTCCAGCGCGGACTTGCCCGGAAATTTCGGATGCTTGTCGACCGGGATGCCGCGCCCGTTGTCGCGGATGGTCACGACATTGCCGGGCTTCAGCGACACATCGATGCGCGAGGCATAACCGGCCACGGCTTCGTCCATCGAATTGTCGAGAATTTCGGCGGCAAGGTGATGCAGCGCGGCCTCGTCCGTCCCGCCGATATACATGCCGGGGCGGCGCCGCACGGGCTCCAGCCCTTCGAGGACTTCGATGTCCTGTGCGCTATAGGAATTGTCTTTTTTCTTGGATGCGGTCGGAAACAGATCGGCCATGTCTTACAAAACGGTTCGGATTACAAGGAACCGCGTATGTAGCATGATTCGCAGGAAAAGCTTATCCGGCGGCAAGGGCGGCGCGGAGAAAAACCACGTTGGATTTCATCTTTTTCTTAATCTCTGCGCGTACCGGCGCGGCGGCAGGCAGTTTGCCCATAAGACCGACAATTTGTCCCTGAGTTATAAGAAATTTGCTTGCGCGGCGATAGCGGTCGCGGTCTTCTTTCGCAATAATGCCCGGATGGTCGAATACGAAAGACTTGATGTCGGCCTGATGCGCCGCCTTGGCTATATCTTCGTCGGGCAAGCCATAAAGACGCTTGTCTTTCAGTGTTAAATCATCCGGTGCCCGGAAAAGGATATAACGCGTCCGTTGAAGGCTGTCGCTCAGCGCATGGTGCCCTTTGTCGCTTGCGGCCGTTTCGATATTAAGATGGCGTATCAGCGAGGAAGCCCCCGGATATTTGGCGCGTTTTTCCTTTTGCGCGCGGATGCGCGCATCGCCATGCAGATTATCGTCCGCATCGGTCATATAATCGAAATCGACGGCGCCGATGATTGGGTAATCTTTTTCGTGCGGCCATAGTTGTAAAATTTCGTCCTGCGCCTGCTTCATGTCGAAGGCAATGCCGTCGCGCTTTGCATTGTCCCGCAAAGTCTCAAGCGAATCGTGGTGAACCGCGAGGAAAGCAGCCAAGACCGGGTCGATATTTTCCTGCTTCAGGGCGCGCCGCAATCCTTCGATATTCGCATTTCTGTGCCCGGCCCAAATGATATGCGACGCTTCGGATACGGGCTTGCCGTATTTACGCATTCTTCCAGAGAAATTTTTGTCGATGAACGCCCATGAAGCCATCATGGCCGGATGGATCACCCAGTTAGTTTCGTTTCCTATTCTGCGGACGGCAAGCGGGTGATCATGGGGATCCGTTTCCTTTATGCAGGCGGCGGTGAAGGCGCGCTCCATCTCCGGCGACAGGCGATCGAGACCGCGCGGAAACGTGGAGGCGGGAAGCTGAAAATCCATAACGCGGGCCTTACCCCTAGTTGCGGAAATCGAAAGCACGCCCCCTATGCCAGTTTTTGCACCGCACATAAAGCCAAATCTGCGTAAGAAAGTTGTGGATAAGTCTGCGGATTTGTCACGAAAATCGAAGAAATAGAATTTGCCTTTCCTGTGAATAAGTTAAGAAATAGTAAACGAATCATAAGCTTAAAAATCAACATTTTGTTGCTACCCACAATTCATCCACAATATACAGTGTTCACTAGAATCACTTGACCCTCTATGGTATGAGGATTGCGTCTAAACCACTAAATCTAGTGGTTAACAATCCAGGGTTTTGGCGGCTTGTTTCGGAAACATAATAATTTTCGGCAGGCCGTTCCCGCAACAAACCGCCAGGGGAGATCGCAGCAATGACGTGGACAGAGCAAAAAATCCAGATGCTCAAGGAAATGTGGGGCCATCATAGCGCGAGCGAAATCGCCGAGCATATCGGCGGCCTGACCCGCAACGCGGTCATCGGCAAGGCGCACCGGCTTAAGCTGTCGGCGCAAAAATCGGCCGAAGGCGGCGCCAGCATTCAGCGCATCTCCGGCGGCGCACCGGCCAAGCAGTCGCGCAAGCGCGTCATGCTGCGGCCCTTGCCGGTTCCGCCCATGCCCGACGCGCAAAGGGCGCGGCCCGTGCCGACGGCCAAGGACATTTTCCGTTCGCTCGAAGGCATCGGCGGCGCGCGCAGCGAAGGCATCGCGGTGACCAAGGCGGGCGACCGCCATTGCCGTTGGCCGGTCGGCGACCCACGCTCGCCCGACTTCCGCTTCTGCGGCTGCGCGGCTTACGAAGGCTTGCCATACTGCGTCGATCATGCCCGCGTCGCCTATCAGAATGTCGGCAAGCGCACGCGCGGGGCGTCGTCGTCCCATGCGGCGGCCGGCGAAGACCGCAGCACGCATTAAAAAAACTTTCGGGACCCCGAAACCGGCATCCGGGATATCCAGGTGCCGGTTTTTTATTTCCAGCGCATCACGACCTGCGCGGCCTTGATGCCGGAACGGATCGCGCCCTCGATCGTCGACGGCAGGCCGGTCGCCGTCCATTCGCCGGCCAGCGCGACATTGTTCCATCCGGTAAAGGAAGCGGGGCGCAGCCGGTTCTGCGCCGGCGTTGCGGCGAAGGTCGCATATTTTTCAAGGAATATCCGGTGCGGCGGCACGCGCGCGGGATCCATGTGCAGCAATGCGGCGACTTCGCGCCAGACCAAATCGGCCATCTCGCGCACAGGAATGCCCTTGTGCCGCTCGGCGCAGCTGATGGTGACCGAAGCAACGCCGCCGCGCAGGAAAACCCATTCGGCATAGCCGCCGATCATGCCGGTGAAGCCGGCGCCGTCGTCGGGCGCCTCGACGCGGTAATGCGCGTTGATGATGGCGCGGAAATCGGTCGGCGTCGGCACCTGCGGCAGCATTTCGCGCATGAACCATGCGGGCAGGGCAAGCACGACCCAATCCTTGGCGTCGATCTCGACCGCGTTGCCGTTGAAATCCAGCTCGCGCACGGTATCGCCTTCCCACAGCATCGCGCGCAGGCGGTGATAATATTTCATCTCGACGTCATGCTGGCGCAAGACATTGAGGCACGGCGTGATAAAAGTCTCGGTCAACCCAACCTTGGGGATCAACGGCACGCAGGCCTTGCCGCCCGCCGCGAAACTCTGGACGAGGATGCCCTTGAGCAACGCCGCCGAGGCGATATCCGGCTCGGTATTCAGCGCGCCGATGATGAACGGCTCCCAGAAACGGCGGTAAAGCGGATTGTTCTTGTCGAGCAGAGCGCCTGCCGTATCGCCTTCCCGTGCGGCCAAAATCCGCGCCATCGACAGATAATCGCGCGGCTTCGTGCCTGCAACGCGGCGTTTTTTGTCGAAAATCCACCACGGCAGCAACCCTTCGTTCATGCGCACGGTCCAGCGCTCGTTGTTCGCCACATCGACGAACGGAAACACAGGCGCGCCGGGCCCGCCCATGGTCTCGATCGCATTGGTCAGATACAAATAATCCTGCACCGCGGCATTGCCGGACAGGGTTAAATGGTTGCCGTTGTCGATGCGGCAGCCAAGCTCGCGGTCGAGGAACGAGCGGCACCGCCCGCCCGCGAAAGGCGCGGCCTCATAGACGATGACTTTTTCCCCGGACAGCGAAAGCTGCAAGGCAGCCGACAACCCGGCCAACCCCGCGCCGATGACATGGACGCGCCTTTGGCTCATGCGAAGAAGCCTTTCAGCATCAGGAAAATTTTCTCGCCCTTCGACAGGACAATGCGCCGCGACGTGTCGCGCCAGCCTTCTGCCACAAGCCTGTCGAAAATCGCGCCGTAATAGGCGCGCATGATCTGAGCCGGACGCATCGCGGCAGGCTTGCAGGCATACATATATTTATCGGCCATCAAATAATGGCTGC
>JAGWKW010000137.1 GCA_028865155.1 Alphaproteobacteria bacterium | reverse complement strand
TAAAAGCGTGGTCGCGAAAGTGTCGGTAATCTGCGCGCCGTTGTCTTCGTCGGCGCTGGCCGGCGTCTGGGTTCCCGTAACCAGCGTTTGCAATGTTTGGCCCAGCTGCGTGGCGATCGGCGCGAGTGTGGCGGCGGGTGCCGCAGGCGCAGCCTGTTGCTGTTGCGGGGGCGGTGCGGCCGGCGCGGGCGTCGCAGGTTTTGCCATTGCGATCTGCGGCAAAGCAAGCAGAGCCAGAAGAAAGACGGGTAAAAGGCGGGTCGTTTTCATGTATCTCGTTCTCGTTGGCGTGCGGCGCGGATAAAGCCGGAATGAGGTAAGAATATGGCCGTTCCGTGAGGCTAATCGGGGCGTGGGCAAAAGGCAACCGCGCAAGGACTTTTCGCGTGCGGCGCAGCGACGGTTTCGTTTGGCAGATGCGCAGGGGCTGGCTATGCTTGGCCGTTCCGCTTTCCTTATCCCGTTTTCCAAGGTCGTTTTATGGAATGGTCCAGCCACTTTTCCGCGCGCATGGCGCGGATGCGCGCTTCCGAAATCCGTGAATTGCTTAAACTGCTCGACCGGCCCGATGTCATTTCGTTCGCGGGCGGGATTCCCGACCCCGCCCTGTTCCCGGCCGAAGAACTTGCGGCGGCGAGCCAGCGTATTTTGTCCGATCCCGCGCGGGCGCGCGCCGCGCTGCAATATTCGGTCAGCGAAGGCTATCTGCCGCTGCGGCAGTGGATCGCGGATTATATGGGCCGGCGCGGCCTTTCCTGCACCGCCGATCACGTCGTCATTACCAATGGGTCGCAGCAGGCGCTCGATTTTCTCGGCAAGCTGTTCATCACGCCCGGCGATACGATCCTGACCGCAAGCCCGACCTATCTCGGCGCGTTGCAGGCTTTCAATGCCTACGAAGCCGATTATGCGTCTTTGTCTGAAATTGCGCAGGTGAAGGCGAAATTCGCCTATGTCATGCCGGACTTCGAAAATCCGACAGGAACGTCATTGACGCTTGCCGAACGTGAGGTGTTGATCGAGGCGTCCGCTGCGCATAGCGTGCCGCTGGTCGAAGACAATGCTTATGATGCGCTGCGCTACGACGGCGAGGCGTTACCGTCGTTGATCGCACTCGCGGCACAACGGGCGGGCGGCATCGACAGGGCGCATGTGATTTCTTGCGGCACTTTTTCGAAATCCATTGCGCCAGCCTTGCGCCTTGGCTGGATTGTTGCGCCGCGGCCGGTGATCGAGAAGCTCGTACTCATCAATCAGGCCAGCGATTTGCATGTCTCGACCTTCACCCAGATGCTGATGTATGACATCGTGTCGCGCATCTTCGATGCCCATACTTCCAAAATTCGAGAGGTCTATAAAAAACGCCGGGATGCGATGCTTGCGGCTCTGGAAAAATATATGCCGGATTCTGTTTCGTGGACGCGGCCCGAAGGCGGTATGTTCGTGTGGCTGACTTTGCCGTCCGGCATCGATGCTGCCGTCCTGCTCCAGCGTGCGATCGAAAGCGCGCATGTCGCTTTCGTGCCGGGCGCGGCTTTTTATCCTGACCGGGCGGGGCGTAATACGCTGCGGATGAGTTTCGCATTGAATGAGCCGGATCGTGCTGCTGAAGGCGTTCGCCGCTTGGCCGGGTTGATCCCCAAATCCTGAAAACCTTAAGCAAAGATAAAGAGAAGCGTCCCTTTTAATGCAAAGGCAAGGTATCGCTTGTCGGGCGGGCAATATTTATTGTTTTATTTCAATAACATATGATGGCGTGCCTATATATATTTTCTTGTTAATCTATGGAGTGCCGTGGAATTTATGCATTGTCAAAAGGGATATTTTCGACTATACTAATAAGAAAGAATGGTAGATTTGTATCCAGCCCCTAGAATCATAAAGCTGGAACATAAGAACTTGGAAGCGTGAAGACCAGGGAAAGAGGCAACGCCATGACGAGCGGCATAGGCAATATCGGTTCGGTGCAGGGAGCGGTTTCCGTTCCTGCCGTTTCCGCGCCTGCGGCGACGGTGAATGCAGCGAAATCTTCAACATCCGCCGGTGCCTACGCGCCGGCCAGTTCCGGGCTGTCGGCTCCGTTCCCGAATGTCCGGACCATCAGCGACCCCCTCGCCGGGCAGATCACCGAGTATCTGAGCGCGAATGGCAGCCAGCTTCTGGAACAGATCCCCTCGGCGGTTACGGTCGCTTATCTGCAGCAAGGCTTGACGGCCGATGGGCTGCCCAAGCAGCAGCAGCCGTCCAGCGGCATCATCGCCTGAACTTCCCAATCCGATTTACTTAAGGCTAGCGGATCGTCGGGCCTTTGCTCTTTGCCGCGCTGACCTCGCTTGCCGCTTCGGGCTGCGCTTTGGGGAGCGGCGTCGATAGAGCGTCGGTTCCCGGAATGAAGCCAAGTTTTTTCTGCAGCCCCAGCGCGGCGATTGCTGCCTGCAGGGCTTTGAGCGTCCTCTGGTCGCTTTGAATGGCTTCCAGTTGCTGCTTCTTATAAGCGTCGATCGCCGCGCAGGCGGCGGCTTCCGCCGGCGTTTTGGGTTTTGCCTGTTCTTCGGCGCGTTTCATGATTTCATCATTGGCGAGGCTTTGCGCCGATTTATGCGAAAGGCTCGGCAGGGGCGTGATCGCTTCGTTGGGCAGAAAGCTCAGGCGTATGGGCAAGGCTTTGCGGTCTTTTTGTTCTTCCTGCGTCAAGGCTTTCGGGCTTGTCCAGTCATCGCTGCGCAAATGGATGTCGGCCGGCTTGCCGGGACGCAGTACGGGCAAGGGGGGCAATTGCGACTGGGCGGCGGTCGATGTGGCCTTGAGGATGAATCCTTTATTGAGATTGGGATTCAAAGTAGGCATGACCGGCAGATCGATCGGGCGGCGCGGCGCGGCGATAGTAGGCTTGGCCGAGGCTTGCGATGGCGCGGAGGGCTGGGCCGCCGCCGCGACATCCGGAGCGGCGGGCTGGGCCGGCGCGGCGATCAGCCCTCGTTTGACGGCATCTTTGTAATGGGGGAAGGACATCCATTGGCTGTTTTCGAAATGGAACGGCCCGTCGTCGGCGTGCGCGGCTGGGTTGCAGGCAAAGGCTGCGAGGCCCAGAGCGAAAACGCCCAGTGCCGCGTTTTTACGGAAACGGGAAAAATCGAATGCCATGGCCTGCTTTTCCTTGGGAACAGAATCCATGAATTTCAAGGACTCCGCCCCAGCTCTACCCGACTCCATTATGAAGCCAATATGCCTAATAAAGTCTGAACTTGGCTGTTGTGCCGCTTTTAAAAACCGACTAAGGTTTCGGCTATCTATGGTTGCCATTGATGAGAGGTAGCGCCTTGTCTTCTTTCGATACAACGCCCGCGACGGATCAGGGGTTCCAGACCGAGGCCGTCGTCAAATGGTTCAATCTCACGAAGGGTTTCGGTTTCGTTGCGCCGGTCGACGGATCTTCCGACGCCTTCATTCATTCATCGGTGGTCAGCCGCGCGGGCTTGCGCGACGTCGTCGAAGGAACCAAGCTTTTGGTTCAGATCGGCGATGGCGCCAAGGGCCGGCAGGTGATTAGCATCGTCGAAGTTCTTGGCATGGGCGAAGTGCCGCAGGCAACGGCGCGTCCTGCGCCGACCGGGCCGGAGGTCGAGATGAGCGGCACCGTCAAATGGTTCAAGCCCGATAAAGGTTTTGGTTTCGTCACGCCCGACGACGGCGGTCGCGATGTGTTCGTGCATCGCACCGTTGTGCTGCGCGCCGGTGCGCAGACGCTCGAGTCCGGTCAGAAGGTCAAGATGATGGTGCAGACCGCAGCCAAAGGCCGCGAAGCGTCGTCGATCGAATTGATGGATTGATTTTCCCCAATAGACAAAGGCGGAAAGCTTCGGCTTTCCGCCTTTTTTATTGCCCGTCTTCCGCGACGACGCGCATATCCGGCGGCGGCAGGGCGGCGGCGCTGTCCGCATCGATATGCGCGAAATAGGCAATTCTGAACGTGCCGCCGTCGGGGGAAAGGGCGGCATCGATGCCATAGGGCGTGAATGCGCATGCGTCGAGGAACGACAAGGTGCGCGCATCGAGCCATGGGAGGAAAGAAAGCGTATCGAGTTTTTTCGGAAGCGCACAGCTTACGGGGCGCAGCGCCGCGCCAGCGCCATCATGCAGCAAAATTTTCACGCCGTCCTTGAGCGCGGGAAGCCTGCCTTTCACTTCGACGATATAGGTTTCGCCGGGCGCGGGTCGCGCTTGCGGCGACAAGGCGACGCCATTGATGCGGTAGATGCGGCGTACGGCCGCGATGCTCGCGACAGGCTTTACGCGCGGCGCTTCGCCGCGCGCAGCGAAGGTGACGGTCAAAGGCTGCGCGCCGCCGTTGCGCAGGGTAAGCGCTGCTGCGTTGAGCCGAACGGCATAGATGCCAGCCATGTCACGCGTTTTCTTCCCCGTCGCCAGTTTCCATTTTCC
>JAGWKW010000136.1 GCA_028865155.1 Alphaproteobacteria bacterium | reverse complement strand
ACTTCGATCTTCTTGTCGCCCGCCTTGGCGAGAACGACGTCGAATTCGGTCTTCTCTTCGGCCGCGGCAGCGCCGGCAGCCGCACCGCCAGCAACCGCCGCGACGGCGACCGGAGCGGCGGCGCTGACACCCCACTTGTCTTCCAGAAGCTTCGACAGTTCGGCGGCTTCAAGCACGCTCAGGGTGGACAGTTCTTCGACCAGTTTTTCGAGTTTCGACATAGTATGCTCCTTTGTTGATTGGTTGGTTTTGGGTGTTGATTAGGCTTCTTGACGCCCTCTCGCCGCCATGACGCGGGCGATCTGTCCGGCAGGCGCTTGCAGCACGCCCGCAATCTTCGTCGCCGGAGCCTGCAACAGCCCGACGATCTTGGCGCGGAGCTGGTCAAGCGACGGCAGAGCCGCCAGCGCCTTGACCTGCGCCGCTTCGAGAATTTGGTCGCCCATCACGCCGCCGACGAGCTGGAACTTGTCGTTGGTCTTGGCGAAGTCGGCAGCCGCCTTGGCCGCCGCAACCGGATCCTTGGAATAGGCAAGGACCGACGGGCCTTTGAGAAATTTGTCGAGCACCGCGTATTTGGTATCCTTGATCGCATGCTTGATCAGCGTGTTCTTTTCGACCTTGAGGCCGACATTGGCCTTGTGCATTTCGACGCGCAGATTGCGGGTCGTGTCGGCGTCGAGGCCGAGCTGATGCGCGACGACGATGATTTCGGAGTCGCCGATTTCGGCCTTCAGGGTCGAGACGCGTTCTTCTTTCGTCACGCGGTTTTGGCTCAGTGCGTTCATATGTCCCTCCAGACAAGAGGCATGGCTTATGGCGCCAGCCTGAAAATTTCCGTTTTGTCCGAGGGAAAGAAAGAGAAAGACGCCGCAAAGCGTAAAGCCCGCTTGGTCGTCTTGCCCCGTCTATTGCCGGATTTTTAAGCCCCCTATGAGGCCCCTGCAGTCTCGGACAGGCGTTCCTTTTGCAAGGAACGGCGCTTCCATACCCCATGACGGGGTATGAAAGCAACCTAAAATTACCTACTCGTTGATCGACGCCAGATCGACCTTGACGCCCGGCCCCATGGTCGAGGACAAGGTAACCCGTTCCAGATAAGCGCCTTTTACGCCGCTGGGGCGCGCCTTGACGATCGCGTTGATGAAGCTTTTGACGTTGGCGAGAAGATCGGCTTCGGCAAAGTTAACTTTGCCCACGCCCGCCTGCACAATCCCGGCCTTTTCGGCACGGAATTCGATCGAGCCGGCTTTGGCGGCTTTGACTGCGTCTGCCACGTTCGGCGTCACGGTGCCGAGCTTCGGGTTCGGCATCAGGCCGCGCGGGCCCAGAACCTTGCCCAGCTGGCCGACCACACCCATCATGTCCGGCGAGGCGATGACGCGATCGAAATCGCTTTTGCCGGCCAGAATCTGTTCCTTGAGGTCGTCGGCGCCGACGATGTCGGCTCCGGCTGCCTTGGCGGCGTCGGCCTTTTCGCCCTTGGCGAACACGGCCACGCGCACCGACTTGCCGGTGCCGTGCGGCAACTGCACCATGCCGCGCACGGCCTGGTCGGATTGCTTGGTGTCGATGTTCAGGTTGATCGCGATTTCGACGGATTCGACGAATTTGCGGCCCGCCTGCTTGCTGTTGGACAGAACCAGCTTGACGGCCTCGGGCAACGCATAATGCTTGTTGCGGTCGACATTCTTGGCAGCGTTACGGATTTTCTTGCCTTGCATAGTTCTTACTCCTTCACTTCCACGCCCATCGAACGGGCGGAGCCGATAAGCATCTGGCACGCGGCGTCGATGTCGTTGGCGTTGAGGTCTGCCATCTTCTGCTTGGCGATTTCCTTGATCTGCGCCATCGTGATCGAGCCTGCGGTCTGGGTGCCCGTGGTCTGCGCGCCTTTCTGGATCTTCGCGGCCTTCTTGATGAAATAGGTGTTCGGCGGCTGCTTCGTGATGAAGGTGAAGCTGCGGTCCGAAAAGGCCGTGATGACGACCGGAATCGGCATGCCTTTTTCCATGCCTTGCGTCTTGGCATTGAACTGCTTGCAGAAGTCCATGATGTTGAGGCCGCGCTGACCGAGCGCCGGGCCGATAGGCGGCGACGGGTTGGCCGCGCCTGCGGGTACTTGCAGCTTGATGAAGCCGACGATTTCTTTTTTTGCCATAGTGTTCTCCCTTATGTTCAGGCGCGACTACTCTGCGGTACGTCGCGTTCCGCGACTTCCCGCAACCGTGATTGCGCCAGCACCCGGCACGACGAAACCGTGCCGGACAACCGTTTGTGAGTGGGAAAATTCGTTTCCCCCGACCTGCGTAAATCAGGTTGGCGTGGTCCGGTTTCTTCGGGTACTGTTGATGAAGAACGCCTGCCACACCGATTTCACGCGCCGCTTATAATCGGAAAAACCGCGCCAAGTCCAGCCTTTTCGCCATGCCGACAGAAAATGCCGTCAAAATCGCGCTCGAAGCCCTGAAAAACAGGGATTTTACGGCTGCGCGCGCGGCGGCGGCAGGGTTCGACATGGCCGAAGCCGACATATTGGCTTTTCAGGTCAAAGGCCTGGCCGAGCTCGGCATGGAGGATTGGTGGGCGGCGATGGCAACCTTCGCCGCCGCGACGGCGCGGTTTCCTGGGCAAGCCCTGTTCTGGCTCAACAAAGGCATCGCCGAAGAAAATCTGGGCCTGAAAGACGAGGCCGTTGCCAGCTATGAAAAATGCCTGGCTCTCGATCCGGCGCAGGGCGATGCATGCGGCAATCTGTCCAATCTTTACCGCAAGCGCAGAAAATTCGCGGAAGCCGAAGCGATGGCGCGGCGCGCGCTGGATCTCGGCGCGGCGAAAAGCGCGGCGCTTAATGCGCTCGGCCTCGCGCTCGGCAGGCAAGGGAAGTTCGCCGAAGCTGAAAAGACCTTCGCCGAAGCCGCGCAGGCTGCGCCGGGCGATCCGGATATTGTCGCCAATCAGGCCAATCTGGCCGTCGATCAGTTGCAGCTCGAAAAAGCATGGCCGCTTTTTGCCGCCGCACGCGCAATCGAAAACAAGCCCGTGTTTCGTTATCACGAAGGCATGGCAAGGTTGCTTGCGGGCGATTATGCCCGTGGTTGGGAATTATATGAAGCGCGGCTCGAATTGCCGCAAGCGTTGCGGATCAAGCCGGATTGCCCGCGCTGGCAAGGCGAGGACTTAACGGGAAAGAAATTGCTGATCGTCGCCGAGCAAGGATTGGGCGATGCTATTCAATTTTGCCGTTACGGCGCGTTTTTGAAAGATGCCGTGCTGATATGGGCCGTGCCTGCGCCGTTGGTGCGTTTGCTGTCCCGGCAGTTGCGCGGCACGGTTTTGGACGAGAACGCGCCCCTGCCCGTTTGCGATTTTTATGCGCCAATCATGTCGCTGCCTTTTTTGACCAAGCGTTTTGTGCCTGAAACCGCGTCGCCTTATCTGAAAGCGTCGAATGCGCCGCGTCTTCCTGAAGGAAAACATCGAAGGAAAATCGGCCTCGTCTGGGCCGGATCGCCGACGCATGAGCGCGACCACGAGCGCAGCATGAAGCTGGAAACGCTTGCGCTGCTCGTAAAGAAAATCGAAGCCGATTTCTATGCGCCGTTCAAAAATCCGGCGCTCGCGCAGATCGGCAATTTGCCTATTACGCGGGTCGATCATCTGGCGCGTGATTTTGCCGACATGGCAGCTTTAATCGCGCACCTCGATTGCCTGATCACCGTCGATACGGCCGCCGCGCATCTGGCAGGCGCGCTCGGCATCAAAACATACGCGCTTCTGTCGTGGTGCCCGGACTGGCGCTGGGGCGCGGATGGAAAAACGGCGTGGTACGAGTCGGTCGAGACTTTGCGGCAGCCGCGATACGGCGATTGGAATGGCCTCGTCGGCGAATTGCTTCATAAATTACACAGCAAGTAAAAAAACGCTTCTGAAGCGCCTCTTTTCTTGCCATAGTCCGGCACATTCAAGTCAAGGGCTTATAGAAGATTTATATATGCAAAGCGAATACAGACCTTTCGGCGAAAGCTGCCCCAACTCCGGCAAAAATGGCTGGTATGCGATTGGGTACGATGCCGTGCCGCTAACGAGCATCGACAAGCAATTTGCCCGGATATGCATGGAGCTACCCAGCCAGAGAACATATATTCCGAACTCGCTTGCCATCGTAGGCAAGCCGTCCAAGGTCGGCAGTTTTGACTTCTACAACACAAGGGCGATGGATGGCCGCAGCAAAATCCTGGTCATCCGGCAGCTCGACGATGGGCAGATCTGCACGGGACATGTGCCTGTGCTGATGCGCAAAACTTTGTTTTCGCGGTTTCTTACCCCGCTTCTGCCGGCCAAAATGGTGGAAATGCCATCCCTCGACATAGCCTACATGCAATTCGGTCATGGCAAGAAAGCGACGTTCTGCGCGATGGAATCTTCTTTGTTCGAGCTGCTCTATACGCCTCAGCCATCTA
>JAGWKW010000135.1 GCA_028865155.1 Alphaproteobacteria bacterium | reverse complement strand
TTTATGCCGCCCCCCGCGCGTTCATCAAGAACGCGCTCCAAATTGGCGATAAGCTGCGCGCCGCGAATCAAAATCGGGCCTGGTCCCTGAGCGGCTTGCAAAGACATCAAAAGAAACAGGCGGGTGGTTTCTTCATTCCCATCGCGCGGCAAATTCAACGCTCTGAAACGCAATGTATTTTCTATTTGTTGCCGCACGCCACCAGGAAACTTATTCTCGATATCGTCAAGGCTGTGCCTGTCCGGCCCCGCGCCTGCAATCGGTCGAACGGCGGGATACAGAATGGAAGCAAGAATCGTCTTGCGATCAGCCTTGGCATATTTGACAAGATGTTCGACGATCAACAAAGGGTCGGAAAAATGATCATCGATCGTTTTGTTTTTTGAAGATTTCGGGCGCTGCCTCGACCATCGCAAAGCCCGGCGTAATTCGGCAAAATCGAAATTGGGATTATAAGTACGGATTTGGGCTTCGACTTCGGCAAGGCGTACCACTCTCTTGTTTTTTTCAACTCGCTTTTGCCTATGTTCGGAAAGTGCCTGATCCGGCCCCTGAAAAGACAAAATTTTGCGCTGATCTACACTACTCATTCCCTTAATCCTTGTAATTTTAAGCTTTCGATTGCCCAAAAGATACCACATTTAATCATGAACTTATCACTTTCAGGCAACCATATTTTCCTTTCCCTTGCTATAAAAGCGCTAATAATACGTTTTATGAAGCTTCCCGCCGCCCGAATCGCCGCATTCTTAACCAACCCGAACCCAGCGGTACGGGTCATTTTGGTCTACGGCCCCGACGCCGGCCTTGCCCGCGAACGCGCCGCGCAGCTTGCCAAACTGACTGTTCCCGACATCAACGACCCGTTCCGTACCGCGGCCCTGACGGCATCCGCCATTGCCGAAGACCCCGCGCGGCTGCGCGACGAGATGGCGGCGCAGGCGCTGGGCGGGGACCGCCGCCTGATCCGTCTGCTCAATCCGGGCGAAAGCGCGGCGCCCGCGCTCGCTGCCCTGCTCGCCGACATGCCCAACGCGGACAGTTTGCTTTTGATCGAAGCGGGCGATCTCGACAGACGGTCGAAACTCCGCGCCGCGTGCGAAGGTTTGACGCCGCTCGCCTGCGCCATCCCCTGTTACGTCGAAGACACGGCCCAGCGCCTGCGCACGATCACCGAAATCCTGACTTCCGAAAATATCCGCGTCGGCCGCGACGTCGCGGCCGTGCTGGCCGACATCCTGCCGCCGGATCGCAGCGCGATGCGCAGCGAACTCGAAAAACTTTCCCTTTATGTCGGCGCAGGCAACGCCGCAACCATCGAAGATATCCATGCAGCCGTGCAGGATGCGGGCGCGGCGGAACTCGACGACCTCGTCTTCGCGATCGGCGCGGGCGAAACCAAACGCGCGGCACAATTGATCGACCGGCTTTATGCCGAACAAACCGCGCCGGTCGCGATTTTACGCGCGGCGCAAAGGCATTTCGTCCGCCTGCAATGGGCGCGCGCGGAAATGGATAAAGGCCTCGCCGCGACCGAAGCGGTCAAACGGCTGCAGCCGCCGGTATTCTGGAAACATGAAAGCGCGATGACGGCGCAATTGCGCCGCTGGTCGCTCAAACGCACCGAACTCGCGCTGCGCCGCCTTTATGACGCCGAAGCGGCGGTCAAAAAAACCGGCACGCCCGACGCCGCGCTATGCGCGCAAACGCTGCTCGGCCTCGCAGCCTGATCTTTTTTATCCGGCAAAAACCATATCGCGAACGTGGAAAGCCGTTTCGGCCCGCGGCGCGGCCAGCCGCCTGTAAGCGGAAACCAGGGCGCGGCGAAGGCGCGCGCGGTCATGCGCCCGCGCCATATCGATATTGTAAACTCCGCCGCGCAGCGCGCCGCGCACGCCGTCGAGCGGCACGATGAAAACATTGACGGCGGAACGCGCATCGGGCGCGTAATGGTGCCGGGCGACATTCTCCCATTCGGCAATCACGGCTTCGATAGCGCGATGTTCGACGCCATCGCCGGGCTTCATCGACAAATGAACCAGATGCCGCTTGCGTGCGCGCGGCCCCTCGGCATGAACGACGAGAACATCCCCCTGCTTGGCAGTGGGACAAATTTCCTGGAAAGCTTCGCCTTCCGAATGGCCGAAAGCGGAAAGTTCGAAATCAAAAGCCTGGCGGGGGGATTTACTTTTCATGAAGCACGCTCCTTAGCTTAAAGAACCATTAAAATTTTCGTCCGCACCCGTTTTCGACAATAAAGCGGGAGAATCGAACGCCGCCGAAAACGCATAATCGAAGAAAAATACAATTTGATCCTATCAATGCCCGGTTAATCCATCGTGAATCAAATGTGTTTTTTATTAGGCAAAAAGAAAACCGCGACGGCTTGCGCCATCGCGGCTGTAAACAAAGCGTTTAGATTTATTCCAGAACCAGTTTACGACGCGTCTTTCTTCTCCTCGTCGACCTCGCTGAACTCGGCATCGACGACGCCAGGCTCGGCCTGCGCCGTTTCTCCGGACGCGCCCGCGCCCGAAGCTCCGCCTGCGGCTTCCTGCTGAGCCTTGTAAAGCTGTTCGCCGAGCTTCATCGAAACTTGTGTCAGCGCGTCGGTCTTGGCCTTGATCGCCGCCGCATCACCGGATTCCAGAACGCCCTTCACATCGGAGATTGCGCTTTCGATCGCGGATTTGTCCTCCGCCGAAACTTTGTCGCCCAGATCTTTCAGCGTCTTTTCGGTCTGGTGAACCATCGCATCGGCCTGATTGCGCGCATCGACCGCTTCACGCCGCTTTTTGTCCTCGGCGGCATTTGCTTCCGCTTCCTTGACCATGCGCTGAATGTCGGCATCCGACAGCCCGCCCGAAGCCTGAATGCGGATCTGCTGCTCCTTGTTCGTGGCCTTGTCCTTGGCGGTGACGCTGACGATGCCGTTAGCGTCGATGTCGAAAGTAACCTCGATCTGCGGCACGCCGCGCGGCGCGGGCGGAATCCCGACCAGATCGAACTGGCCGAGCAATTTGTTATCGGCCGCCATTTCGCGTTCGCCCTGAAACACGCGGATCGTCACCGCGTTCTGGTTATCTTCGGCGGTCGAGAACACTTGCGACTTCTTGGTCGGAATGGTCGTGTTGCGGTCGATCAGGCGCGTGAACACGCCGCCAAGCGTTTCGATGCCGAGAGACAAAGGCGTCACGTCGAGCAGCAACACGTCCTTGACGTCGCCCTTCAGAACGCCTGCCTGAATGGCGGCGCCGACGGCAACGACTTCGTCCGGATTGACGCCGCGATGAGGATCGCGGCCGAAGAACGACTTCACGGTCTCGATGATTTTCGGCATACGCGTCATGCCGCCGACAAGGATAACTTCGTCGATCTCGTTCGCTTTCAGCCCGGCATCTTTAAGCGCCTGCTTGCAAGGCTCGACCGTCTTTTGCACCAGGTCGTCGACGAGCGCTTCCAGTTTGGCGCGCGTCAGCTTGATCGACAGATGCTTCGGCCCGGCCTGATCCGCCGTAATGAACGGCAGATTGACTTCGGTCTGCATCGAAGAAGACAATTCGATCTTCGCCTTTTCGGCCGCTTCCTTCAAACGCTGCAAGGCAAGCTTATCCTGCCGCAGATCGATGCCCTGTTCTTTCTTGAACTCGTCGCACAGGAAATCCATGATGCGGGTGTCGAAATCTTCGCCGCCAAGGAATGTGTCGCCGTTGGTCGATTTGACCTCGAACACGCCGTCGCCGATTTCCAGCACCGACACGTCGAAGGTGCCGCCGCCAAGGTCGTAAATCGCCACGGTGCCGGATTTCTTTTTCTCCATGCCGTAGGCAAGCGCGGCCGCGGTCGGTTCGTTGATGATACGCAACACTTCAAGCCCGGCGATCTTGCCGGCATCCTTGGTCGCCTGACGCTGGCTGTCGTTGAAATAGGCCGGAACGGTGATGACGGCCTGCGTGACCTTTTCGCCCAAATAGGCTTCCGCCGTTTCCTTCATCTTCATCAAAATGAAAGCCGAGACTTCCGACGGGCTGTAAGCCTTGCCGCCACCTTCGACCCAGGCATCGCCGTTGGAATTCTTCACGATCTTGTAAGGCATCAAGCCGATGTCTTTCTGCACCATCGGATCGTCGAAACGGCGGCCGATCAGGCGCTTGATCGCGTAAAGCGTGTTGGCGGGGTTGGTCACGGCCTGGCGC
Source organism: Alphaproteobacteria bacterium (assembly GCA_028865155.1). GTDB lineage: Bacteria > Pseudomonadota > Alphaproteobacteria > UBA9219 > UBA9219 > CAIXLI01. The sequence continues at coordinate 273 of JAGWKW010000135.1, read as the reverse complement.
TTGGCGGCCTGCCCGACAAGGCGTTCGTCTGCATTGGTGAAAGCGACGATGGACGGCGTCGTGTTCGCGCCTTCGGCATTATGGATGACGGTCGTGCCGGAGCCTTCCATCACCGAAACGCAGGAATTGGTGGTGCCGAGATCGATGCCGATAACTTTGGCCATGTTTTTACCCTTTTTAATTCTTTCTTGATCGGAACTTTTCGCTCCACGATAATTCTATATAGGCCTGAAATTCGCACCTGCAATGGCTGGCCTGCATTTTCTTGGGGGT
>JAGWKW010000134.1 GCA_028865155.1 Alphaproteobacteria bacterium | reverse complement strand
TGATCTCGACGACAAGCGGCATTCCTTTGGCGCCGGTCGCCGCCAGCACGAGGCCGTTCTCGAGCGACATGAATCCGACGATCTGGCTGACCGCATTGTGGCGGCTGATCATCATCAGCAACCCCAGAAGAATGACGGACAGCGCGAAGGCCAGATCCTCGCGCGCAAAAGCCGAAGCGTTCGCCGTCACCGGCAGCATGACAAGGATCGCCAGCGCGACGAGCCCCGTTCCCGCCAGAAGCGTTTTGCCGAGCCCCAGAACTTCGTCGATTTCATGGTGAATGCGCAGTTTCTTCGTGATGCGGCGCAACGCCGCCGGGATCACGCCCGCCTTGACGATCAGGGCGATCGCCGCCGTGATGTAAAGATGCGGCGCGTCCTGGATATGCGCCTGCCAGCCGACCGCGCAGGCCAGCACGGCGGCCTGTAGCGCGAAGATGTCGAGGATGCCGGAAATGCGGCGCTGGTAGATCAGCATGAAGCTGATCACAACCATGCCGCCGGCAAGGAAATGCGAAACGTCGAAAGCCAAACCGTGCATGTTATTGGACCCCCGCGATCACAAAGAGAAGCAGCATGGCGAGAAGCCCCAGAACCAGTCCGATGCCGAGGAATTCGCTGACGCGGAACACGCGCATTTTGGCGACGCTGGTTTCGCCCACGGCCAAAGCGAAGGCGCCGCCCGCGAGCTTGAGAATATAAGCGCCGATGCCGAGCAGAACCGCGGCCCCACCCGCAGAAGCCGACGCCATGCCGAACGGCACGAACAAACAAGCGAAAATCGACATGTAAAGGACGAGCTTGAGAAACGCGGCGGCTTCGATCAGCGCGAGATGGCGGCCCGAATATTCAAGCACCATCGCCTCATGAACCATCGTCAGCTCCAGATGGGTAGACGGATTGTCGACCGGGATGCGCGCATTTTCTGCGAGCAGGACGATCGTGAACGAGATCAGCGCCAGTGCCAGCGAAATGCGCAACGCGAGCGGCTGCGTGATCAGATAGACGGCGATGGAAGAAAGCTGGGTCGTGCCCGCCTGCATCGCCACCGTGAACATGACCATCAGCATCGCCGGTTCGGCGAAAGTGGCAATCATCATCTCGCGCGACGCGCCGAGGCCGCCGAAGCTCGTGCCGATATCCATGCCTGCAAGGGCCAAAGCGAAACGCGCGGTGGCGAGCAGCCCGACGATGGCGATCAGGTCGGCAGCCCAGTTGAAGCCGAGCCCCGTCGCGAAGGTCGGCACCAGCGCCGCCGCGACCCATGTCATCGCAAAAACGATATAAGGCGCGGCGCGGTAGAACCACGAAGCGTGCGGCGCGGGAACGATGTCTTTGCGCATCAGCTTCCATAAATCGTAGTAAGGCTGGAACACCGACGCACCGCGACGGCGGGTCAGGCGCGCCTTGACCTTGCGCAAAATACCGGTCACCAGCGGCGCGATCAGCAACACAAGGATCATTTGCGCAAGCTGCGCGAGAAAAGGAAAAATCAGGGATGCCATAGGGCCACCACGACAAGAAGAATGATGAGGGCCGCAAACATCAGCACGAGATAGCGCCGGATGGTCAGGAACTGCACCTTGTTGATACGGTCGGCTATCGCCCAGACGGCGCGCGCAACCGGCGCGTAGGCATAATCCCAGATCAGGTCGCTCAGGTGAACCTTGATCGACGCCGCGCGCATATCGCCAGGAACCGGCATATCGACCGTTTCTTTCGCTGCGAACAGGCCGGGGCCGAAGATGCGGCGCAGCGGCTGCGCAAAACTCGACGCCGTATATTGCGTACGCGGCGAAGCATAGGGAAAGCCGCAGTCCCATACCGGCGCAACGCGCGTGCGGCGCGACGCGAAGGCGTGGATACACCATGCCGTCAACGCGCCGGACACAAGCATGAACAGAAGCAGAAGCGGCGCATTGTACGAACTGTGCGCGACGGTAAACGGCGTCAGCGACAAAAGCGCCGGGCCGCTATGCTGCGCGGGCATGGCGCCGCCGACAAGCTTGGACGTCAACGGCGCGAGACTATCGACCATCGGCGCGGCGAAAAGCCCGGCAGCGATGCACAGAAAAACCAGCATCCCCATCGCGGTGCGCGAAAAACCGTCGGTTTCGTGCGCCTGCGCGGCCTCGTCGCTGCGCGGTCTGCCGAGGAACGAAACGCCGAACAGCTTGACGAAAGCGGCGGCGGCAAGCGCAGCCGCCAGCATCAGCGCAACGCCGACTGCGGGGACGAGGAAATGCAGCAAAGGCTGCGGTAATTGCGGGCTGCTCAAAATCGACTGGAACAGCATCCACTCGGACACGAAACCGTTGAGCGGCGGCAGCGCCGCGACCGCCGCGCAGCCGACAAGGATCATCACGGCCGTGGACGGCATCCGGTGGATCAGGCCGCCCATGCGGTCGATGTCGCGCGTGCCCGTCGCGTGGTCGATGGCGCCCGCGCCCATGAACATAAGGCTTTTGAACAGCGAATGATTGAAGACATGCAGCAACGCCGCGACCAGCGCGACGGCGGCAAGCGCGGGCATGGCGCTGGCGCGGAAAGCGAGCGCAAGGCCGAGACCGACGGTGATGAAACCGACATTCTCGACCGTCGAATAAGCGAGCAGTTTTTTGATATCGCTTTGCATCGTCGCATACATGATACCCATCGCCGCCGTGACCGCGCCGAAAACCAGAAGCGGGATCGACCAGCCCCAGGCGACCGGGCCGCACAGATCGAAGATGATGCGGATCAGCGCGTAGATTGCGACTTTGGTCATCACGCCGCTCATCAGCGAGGAGACGTGGCTCGGCGCGGCGGGATGCGCCATCGGCAGCCATACATGCAACGGCACCAACCCTGCCTTAGAACCTGCGCCGAGCATGGCCATGACCACGGCGACGCCGACGACCCACGACGGATGCGCGGCGGCGCGGATCGTGTCGAAGGCATAGCCACCGGAAGGCCCCGCCAGAACGCCGAACGCGAACAGCAATGCGACTGTTCCGGCATTGGCCATAAGAAGATAGGTATAGGCGGCATGGGCATTGGCTTTTTCGCGATGGTTCGAGATCACCAGCGCCCATGACGTCACCGACATGAATTCCCACGCCACGAGGAAAGTGAAGGCGTCGTCGGCGAGCAAAACCAGATTCATGCCCGCAAGGAAAGCGGCAAAGAAAGGCAGGATGCGCATCGGGCTTTTTTCGCCGCGCCCATAGCCGATGCCGTAGACGCTCGACATCAGCCCGCCAAGATTGACGACGATACCGAACGCCGCCGCAAGCACGTCAAGGCGCAGATGCACGCCGATGCCGGGCAAACCGAAAGGTAAAATCGCGGCGCCGCCCGCAGCGGGCGACAAAAGAACGGAAAGATCGGCCCCCAGCAGCGTGAGGCACAGCAAGGCGCATAAAGGGTAAACAAGGCTGAAAAAAACCCGTCCGGCGAAAACCACGGTGAACGAAACCGCCAGCAGCGCGCCGACGGCTGCCAAGACAATATGCAACATCTCCATTTTCTGGCCTTTTGTTTCAGGGCTTGCGCGCCGCCTGCCGATCGCCGTTTGTGCGTCTGCGGTCTTTGGGCGCTTGTGCCTTGAGCGCACCTTCTATCCATTCGCCATAGGATTTGCAAGGCGTGTTTGGCTTTTTTTGGAAGTTGAGACATATCAAGGCGGGCGCAGTTAAAATCGTTCCGGCGCTTCGCGTAAACCAAGGCAAAAGCGGTTATCAGTTCTGATAAAACATATTATATGTTTTACTCTGATACAGGCAGCCGGAGCATTTCCTCATGATCATCGAAAGCGCGCGGAACGGAACTTTCAAGAAACTGCTGAGCCTGACCGCCTCGAAAGGCTTGAAAGAAGAAGGTCTTTTCCTTCTGTCCGGCGAAAAGCTTGTGCGCGAATTTTTGAAAAAGCCAAATCTCGGCGTCGTTCACGAAATCGTCGCGCCCGGCGGCGCGGTTTTGACGGAGGAGGCTAAAACGATACGGCTGGCCGCGCCGCTTTTCGCCGAGATGGACGTTCTCGGCACGCATTTTAATATCCTTGTTCTCGAACAGCCCGCCATGCCGGTTTTGACGGCGGCGGATATGGCGTCTTATGTTCCGCATGGCATCGAACTGGCCGCGCCTGTTGGCGATCCGGGCAATCTCGGCGCGCTGATCCGCAGCTGCGAAGCGTTCGGCGTATCACGCGTCATATTGCCGCGCGAAGCCGCACACCCGTTTTTGCCCAAATGCGTCAAGGCGTCGGCGGGAAGTGTTTTGCGCGCACTGCTCGCGTGCGGACCGGCTTTGTCCGATTTCCCGCCTTCCTGCATCGCGCTCGATCCGCGCGGAACGCCGATTGATGCGTTCGCATGGCCCGAAAACGGGCTTCTTGTCGTTGGCGAGGAAGGGCCCGGTCTCGGCAACAACGCGTTCCCGACCCAAGTCCGCATTCCAACCAAAACCGTCGAGAGCCTGAATGTGGTTGTCGCCGCAAGCATCGCCCTGTCGCGGATTCCGCAAAGGTAAATAGTCAAGATAACCCGTTTTC
>JAGWKW010000133.1 GCA_028865155.1 Alphaproteobacteria bacterium | reverse complement strand
GATGTCGCCGATCGTGCTGCCGTGGCTGCATTTGACGTCGTCGGCGTAAATTTCAAGCTCCGGCTTCGCGTCCATTTCCGCGCTGTCGGACAGCAGAAGCGCGCGGCTCAACTGATAGCCGTCGGTTTTCTGCGCGCCCTCGGCGACGTGGATTTTGCCTTTGAACACGCCGCGCGCTTTGTCGGCGAGGACGGTTTTGTACACCTGTCTGCTTGCGCAGTTCGGGGCGCGATGGATGATGCGCGTCGTCGTGTCGGCATGTTCGGCGCCGCGCAACAGCATAATGCCGTTCAGCGCGGCTTGCGCTTCTTCGCCGTTCAGCGAAACGTCGATCTCGTTGCGCGCGGGTGCCGTGCCGCGCAGCAGGGCATTGTTGTTGTAATAGGCGCCGCTTGCGACTGTTGCGCGCGTCGTCGCCAGATGCGCGCCGCCGGAAACGATCTTGCCATGGACGAATTTCGCGCGTTCGTGAAGCGCGATGGACGTGTCCATGATCGTGACGGCTGCCGAAGGCAAATGGCGTTCGATCAGGCTCAGCCGCCCGTTCGCGCCAATTTCGATGGAAAGTTTGATGTTGATTTCGGCGGATGCGCTGTTTGCGAAAATCATCTCGACCGGCTGCGCGACGAGGCAGGTTTGTTCGCCGAGCGTCAGCTTGTACCCGCTTTCGGCATCGCCCATCAAGATGCAGGACGGGATCGAGCCGAAATGCGATTGCTTGGCGTCGAACACGCCGTCGATGAAGGTCAGCCGCGCGGTCTCGCTTGCCTGCGGCAGGGCGGCGTTGATGTTGGCGGGTATACGCGCGGCGAGAAGCTTTTCGAGATCGGTATATTTCCAATCCTCGCGGTCGCGTTGGCTGCGTTCTATGACGGCGGTAAGGCTCATGGCGCGAACCCCCGTTCCTGGAAAACCGGCTTCAATTCATGCAGCGAATGCACAATATGGTCGGGGTGCGCGGCGCGCAGGCGGCTCTCGGACTGGATGCCGCCGGTAATCGCAACGCTGGCCATGCCGAGCGCGCGCGCGATTTCCATTTCTTCGACCGTATCGCCGATGATGATGCCGTCGGCGTCGTTCAGTCCGTTGGCCGCGATGTAGGCGTGGAGTTTTTCGCCTTTGGGTTCGCGGAATTGTACGCCGCGGCTTTCATAGGCGATGACTTCGTCGAAATGATGATGAATGTCGTGTTGTTTCAAAAGGCGAATAATCTCGCCGGTGATGTGGTTGCTGACGATGACGCCGGCCGTGCCGTGCGTGTTCAGCGCCGCCAGCAAATCGGTCGCTCCATCGCGCAACGGCGCGCCGATGGCCATCGGTTCGTAATGGTCATGGAAAAGGGTGCGCTCCTGTTCAAGAACGTGCGGGATGTCTTTTTCGTCCACGCCGACGGCGAGGTAAAAGTTTTTAAGCGGCTTCATCTGCGTTTCGCGAAACCGCTCCATCGTGATCGGCGCGCGGTTCATTCTTTCAAGGATGATGTTGACGCAAACCAGCATCAAATCCGTGTCGTCGAGCAGCGTGCCGTTCCAGTCCCAGACGACGAGCTTGCGGTTTTTGCTCATGCCGCCTCCGGGCTGCCAAAGTCCGCATAGCCTTTGGCTTCGAGTTCGTGCGCCAGTTCGGGGCCGCCGCTTTTGCGGATTTTGCCGTGGGCGAGGACATGCACTGCGTCGGGCTTGATGTAATCGAGCAGGCGCTGGTAATGCGTGATGACGAGCATCGAACGGTCGGGCGCGCGCAGCGCGTTGACGCCTTCGGAAACGATCTTGAGCGCGTCGATGTCGAGGCCGCTGTCGGTTTCGTCGAGCAGGCACAAGGACGGCTCCAGCACCGCCATTTGCAGAACTTCGTTGCGCTTCTTCTCGCCGCCCGAAAAACCGACATTGACCGCGCGTTTCAGCATGTCTTCGGAAAGCCCGATGTCTTTCGCCTTTCCGCGCAGAAGTTTCAGCATCTGCATCGCGTCGAGTTCGCTTTCGCCGCGCGATTTGCGGAGCGCGTTCAGCGCGGTTTTCAGGAACACCATATTCGTGACGCCCGGAATTTCGACCGGGTATTGCATGGCAAGGAAGACGCCTGCCGCCGCGCGCTGTTCGGCGTTGAGGGCGAGGAGGTCTTGGCTTTTATAGGTGACGCTGCCTTGCGTGACCTCGTAGCCGTCGCGGCCCGCCAGAACGTAAGAAAGCGTGCTTTTGCCGCTGCCATTCGGGCCCATGATAGCGTGAACCTGTCCGGCAGGCACGTCGAGGTCGATGCCTTTGAGGATTTCCTTGCCGCCGATGCTGGCGTGCAGATTTTTGATTTCAAGCATTGTCGCTGACTTTCAAATTGAGCATCTCCCCCAGCTGACGGGCATAGATTGAGGCGTTCTTTTGATCCGGAGCGGGAAAGCGGATGTCCGGTTTTCCGTCTTTGCCGCGCAGGACCAGCCAAAACGTGCCTGCTCCTTTGGAGCCTTTTATCTTGACGGCTTCGATCCGGTCGAATTCAGCCATGCTGCGGTTGATGGGCGGGGCGCTATTCAGTCCGAAGACCGGGATAAAAGTTTCGGTGACCGACGTCCGGCTGATGGAAATTTGCGCCGGCTTCGATGCTTTGACCAGAATGAGAAAAGAAAACAGGTCGAAAACAATCAACAGGCAGGGAACGAGATAGGCTGCGACAGGCGGCATATGGGGGGTCTTTCGCATAATCTCGAACAAGATCGGGGCGAGCAACAACGGGAAAACAACCATGGCAAAACCGATGATGCGTATTTGCGCGCCGCGCTGGATTTGTATGGGTAAAGATGGTGTTTCGTTCATCCCACGCTCCCTTCGAGTGAAATCCCGACCAGCTTCTGCGCTTCGACGGCGAACTCCATCGGCAGTTCCTGCAACACTTCCTTGCAGAAGCCGTTGACGATAAGCGCCATCGCCTCCTCGGCGTCAAGTCCGCGCTGGCGGCAGTAAAAAAGCTGGTCTTCCGAAACTTTCGAGGTCGTCGCTTCATGTTCGACGCGCGCCGACGGCTGGCGCTGTTCGATATAGGGCACGGTATGCGCGCCGCATGTATCGCCGATCAGGAGAGAGTCGCATTGCGTTTTGTTACGCGCGCCTTTGGCCGTGCGCAGGATTTTGACCAGCCCGCGATAGGTGCTTTGCGCGCGCCCGGCGCTGATGCCTTTGGCAATGATGGTCGAGCGCGTGTTTTTGCCGATATGGATCATCTTGGTCCCGGTATCGGCTTGCTGGAAATTGTTCGTGATCGCGACCGAATAAAATTCGCCCACGCTGTCGTCGCCTTGCAGGATGCAGCTTGGGTATTTCCATGTGATCGCGCTGCCGGTTTCCACCTGCGTCCATGAAATTTTCGACCGCGCGCCCCGGCATGCGCCGCGCTTGGTCACGAAGTTGTAGATGCCGCCACGTCCGTCCTTGTCGCCGGGATACCAGTTTTGCACCGTCGAATATTTGATCTGCGCATCATCCAATGCCACGAGTTCGACGACAGCCGCGTGCAACTGGTTTTCGTCGCGTTTCGGCGCGGTGCAGCCTTCGAGATACGAGACATAAGAGCCTTCGTCGGCGATAATCAGCGTGCGTTCGAACTGCCCGGTGTTTTCGGCATTGATGCGGAAATAGGTCGACAATTCCATCGGGCAGCGCACGCCCTTGGGGATATAGACGAACGACCCGTCGGTGAAGACGGCCGAATTGAGCGTGGCGAAGAAATTGTCGGTGACCGGCACGACGGAGCCGAGATATTTTTGAACAAGTTCAGGATGGGTCTGCACCGCTTCGGAAATCGGGCAGAAGATGATACCGTGGGATTCGAGTTCTTTTTTGTAAGTCGTCGCAACCGACACGCTGTCGAACACGGCATCGACCGCGACGCGCGGCTGATGCTGCTTGTTTTCGACGCCGGCCAGCAACTCCTGTTCCTGTAGCGGAATGCCGAGCTTTTCATAGGTGCGAAGCAGTTCGGGATCGACCTCGGCGAGGCTTTGCGGTTTTTTGGTTTGCTTCGGCGCGGCATAGTAAGACGCAGCCTGATAATCGATGGGCGGATAATTGATCTTGGCCCATGAAGGCTCTTTCATCGTGAGCCAGTGCCGGTACGCTTTCAGCCGCCAATCGAGCAGCCATGCGGGTTCGTTTTTCTTGGCCGAGATGAAGCGGATGATGTCTTCGTTCAGCCCGGGCGGAGCGGACTCTTGCGCGATATCGGTGACGAAGCCGTATTTATACTTTTGCGCCGCAAGATCGCGGGCCAGCGCATCGGAAGCGGCGGCCATGTCAGGCTCCGGCTGCCGAAGCGGTTTTTTTTGCCGTGAGGTCCACCGTAAGGGCAGGAGACTGCGCGATATTCATATCGGCCAGCGAAACTTCTTCAAGCGCATGCTTCACTGCGTGATTGACCTTGTTCCAGCCGGTGCTGAGCGGGCAGATGCCTTCGATGTTGCAGCTTTGGTGTGTGCTGCCTTCGGCGCAATCGGTGATCGCGATCGGGCCGTCCATCGCTTCGATAACGGCGGCGATGGAAATCTCATCATGCCGGC
>JAGWKW010000132.1 GCA_028865155.1 Alphaproteobacteria bacterium | reverse complement strand
CGGAAATCTACGCCGCCTCCTATCCCCAGCGCGTGTTCAAAAGCTTCGACCAAATTCCGCCGATCCTCGTCAAGACGCTGCTCTATATCGAAAACCGCGACCTGCTCAAGCCCGGCCCCGTCACACGCAATCCGGTCATCGAATGGGACCGTTTTCTCAAAGCCGCGTTTTTCCACGTCATCCACAAAGCCGTTCCGTTCTTCAACGCGGGCGGCGGCAGCACGCTCGCGACGCAGATCGAAAAATTCCGCTTCTCGCCGCAGGGCCGCACCGAAAGCGGCCCCGAAAAACTACGCCAGATTTTATCGGCCTCCTTGCGCGTCTATCTCGATGGGCCCGACACGCGTGCCGCGCGCAAGAAAATCGCGCTCGATTACCTCAACAGCACGCCGCTTTCGGCGCGTCCGGGCTTCGGCGAGATCAACAGCATCGGCGACGGGCTCTGGGCCTGGTTCGGGATCGACCTTCCGTCCGCGATAATCGCGCTCAACCTGCCTGAAGACAATCCGGCGGATCTGTACAAGAAGGCCGCCGTCTACCGCGCCGCGCTCGGGCTCATCCTCGCGCAGCGGCGGCCCAGCTATTATCTGCAAAGCAACCACCGCGCGCTCGCGGCGCTGACCGATGCGACGCTCGACCGCCTGTACAATGCGGGCGTCATTTCGCGCCCGCTTCGCGACATTGCGCGCGACGTGCCGTTCAAATTCCTTCGTCATGCGCCGCGCCCGTCCTCGCCGCCCTATATCGAACGCAAGGCGGTGGACGCGTTCCGCACCCACCTGCTTAATCTGCTCGGCCTGCGCAGATTGTACGAAGTCGACCGGCTCGATCTGTCGGCGCGCACGACGCTTGACCGCATGGCGCAGCGCAAGCTCGTCGCTTTCCTCAAGCAAATGGGCAATCCGTCCTTCCTGGAAAAAGAAGGGTTCTACGGCTTCCGCCTGCTCAAACCCGGCAACGACCCGATGCAAGTCAAATGGAGCGTCCTGCTTTACGAACGCGGCGCGGACAGCAACAAACTGCGCCTGCAGGCCGACAATATCGACGGGCCGTTCGACATGAATGACGGCGTCAAGCTCGACCTCGGCTCGACGGCCAAGCTGCGTACGCTTGTGACCTACCTCGAAATCATCGCCGAGCTGCACCGCCGCTACGCCGGGCTCGATGCCGAAGACCTGCAGGATCTGGCCGGCGATGCGCCCGACACGCTGACCCTGTGGGCCATCAACTGGCTCGAATCCAATCCCGGCGGCAGCCTCAAGGCGATGCTCGCCGCCGCACTCGACCGGACCTATTCGGCCGATCCGAGCGAAGTCTTCTTCACCGGCGGCGGCGTGCATACGTTCCATAATTTCGAGCATTCGGAAGATTCCGAAACCCTGAATCTGCACGAAGCGTTCAGCCGCTCGGTCAACCTCGTCTTCATCCGGCTGATGCGCGACATCGTCAATTACACGATCGCGCAAGGCCCGCAGACCAAAAACGAACTGCTCGACGACACCAACGACCCCGCACGCAAAGCCTATCTCGAGCGTTTCGCCGACCAGGAAGGCACGGCGTTTCTCAACCGCTATATCGACGATTATGCCAGGCTGACCCCCGCGCAAAGCCTCGAAAAAATGGTATCGCATGCGCATAAGGGGGCGGTGGCGCGCACGGTTCTGTTCCGTTCAGTCAGGCCCCATGCCGGGCTGACCGCCTATTTCAATTTCATGGAGTCGCATCCTTTGCATGCGTCTGTCAGTCGCGCCTGGCTCGCGAAGCTGTACGAAACTTACACGCCCGACCATTAAAGCCTGGCCGATCGCGCCTGGCTGACCGGGCTCAACCCGATGGAAATGTGGCTGGTGCCTTACTGGCGCGCGCATCCCAAGGCCACGCGCCACACGCTCATCGAAGTCAGCCGTCCCGAACGGCTCGCCAGCTATGCGTGGCTGTTCAATCCGCGCCTCAAGCGCGCGCAGGACAAGCGCATCCGCATCATGCTCGAAGAAGACGCTTTCGCCCATATCCAGAAACGCTGGGCGCGGCTCGGCTATCCCTTTCCCTACCTGACGCCGAGCTACGCCACGGCGATCGGCAGCTCGGCCGACCGTCCCGACGCGCTGGCTGCGCTTGTCGGCATCATCCTCGCCGACGGGCGCAAGCTGCCGCTCGAGCGCTTTTCGTCGATCGAGCTGGCGGCGAACACGCCTTACGAAACGCTGCTCACGCACGACGACAATGTGCAGGCGCCGCAAGTGCTCGACCCCGCGATAGCGGAGGCCATGAAAAGCATCATGCTCGAAACCATGTCCGGCAAGCGCAGCACCGCGGCGGGCGTGAAAGGCGTCTATCTCGACGCCAAGGGCGAACCGCTGCCAATCGGAGGCAAGACCGGAACCGGCGACCAGCGTTACGACGAATTCGGCGCGGGCGGGCGCATCATCAGTTCGCGCCGCGTCAACCGCACCGGCACGCTGGTCTTTTATATCGGCAACCGCTTTTTCGGCGTGATCGTCGCGCATGTCGGCGGCAACGCGGCGGCGGATTTCACCTTCAGCAGCGCAATCGCGGTACAGATGCTGCGCGACCTTGCGCCGATCATCAATCCGCTCGTCAACCGCGCCGCGCCGGAACCCGTCGCCGCCGCGCGGCAGGCGCCACCCGTCTCCCTCACGCAGCCGTTGCCGCCATGAAAGCGCGCTTCGCAGCCATAACCCTGATGGCTTTCGCCGCCATCGCGGCGATGCCGTTCGACGCGTCCGCAAGAGCGAAACGAACGGCGCGGACGGTGACGTCCGACCGGCTGCTGGGCCGCTTCGGCGCATGGCGCGCCTATGCGTATGACGAAGGCGGCCAGAAAGTCTGCTACATGGTCGCGACACAGGCATCGAAATGGACGCGGCTTTGGCATCGCCACGAGCCTTATCTGATGATCACCCACCGCCCGGTCGAAGCCAGCACCGACGTTTTCAGCTACGGCGCGGGTATCGACCTCGACCGCAGCCGAACGGCGACGATCCGCGTCGGCAAAACGACCTTCGGCCTTTTCTCGGTTCATCATACCGCGTGGACGCGCGATCCTTTGACCGATCATGCGTTGGCCAAAGCACTCGTCAACGGAAGCATGGCGCAAACGCGCGCCTACGCCGTCGTCGGCAAGCACATCAAACGCGTCGCCGATACGTTCGACCTGCAAGGATCGGCGGGCGCCTATCGCGCTATAGGCAAAGCGTGCGGCCTGCCGGGGTTCGCGCCTAAAAAGACCGTCAGGAAAAAACATGTATGGCACAAAACAAAGCATCATGCGCCCAAGACGCTTCACAGGAAGCGCTGAAAAACCATTACCGGATTGTTAACGATCTGGCGCGAGAATGATGCCCATGACTTTTCGCGCCTTCCATTGCCGCCGCGGCTTCACTTTGGTGGAACTGTCCATCGTCCTCGGCTTTATCGCCATTCTCATTGGCGGCATCTGGGCCTACATGGGAACTGCGCGTTCGAAAGAAAAAGTCGCGCAAGCCGTTCAGGATATCATCCTGACGATCGACAATGTCCGCGCCGCCTATGGCGGGCAGGCGGGCATTGCGGGCGGCATGCAAAGCGTCATGCCCTACCTTGTGCAGGCGCGCGCGCTTCCCGCGGATACGCTAAGCTCGGTTTCTTCGACCTGCGGGTCGAGCACGGGTTCCTTCGCCGTCGGGCCGTGGGGCAATACGGCAGGCGACGGCTGCGGCAGCTTCCGCATCTGCAACTGGAATTCGGGATCCACAACCAAATGCAATGTCAATGACGCGACCTCGGATCTGTTTTTCGGCATCGAATTCACCCAGCTCGACTACGGCCCCTGCGCCGAACTTGCGACCGGCCTGTCCCCCGCCCAGACGCCGGGGCTGACGGATATCTATATCAACGGCAACGGGGCAGCCGCTTCCGGAAAAACCATTCCGCTGGCGCTGACGGTGGCGCAAGGCTGGTGCAAGACGGCAGGCTCCAATACCGTCGATTTCATATACCGTTTGCGGCCGACCAGTTATTGATCCGGCCGCTTTGGCCTAGTTCCTTGACCTTGGCGCGCAAAACCGCTATTTGCCACGCTTCGTAAATGCGGGTGTGGGTGCATAGCTCAGCGGGAGAGCATTACCTTCACACGGTAGGGGTCGCAGGTTCAATCCCTGCTGCACCCACCACGCCCGCGTTTCGACCCATACATTCAGGAGTTACATAAGCCATGGCCCTCGAACGGACCCTTTCTATCCTCAAGCCCGACGCGACGCGTCGCAACCTGACCGGCAAGATCAACGCCAAATTCGAAGAAGCGGGCCTGCGCATCGTCGCGCAAAAACGCGTCCTTCTTAGCCGCGCGCAGGCCGAAGGTTTCTACGCCGTGCATAAGGAACGGCCTTTCTTCAACGATCTGTGCGCCTTCATGGTTTCCGGCCCCGTTGTCCTCCAGGTTCTCGAAGGCGAAAACGCGGTTGCCAAAAACCGCGAAATCATGGGCGCAACCAACCCGGCCAATGCCGACCCCGGCACGATCCGCAAGGAATTCGCTGAAAGCATCGAAGCCAACTCCGTGCATGGC
>JAGWKW010000131.1 GCA_028865155.1 Alphaproteobacteria bacterium | reverse complement strand
AACTCGATTTTCTCAATGGGCGTACACGGTTGGATGTTCCGGTGACAAGCTTGCTGCATTACGCGGAATAGCGTACTCTCAAGGTCTAGTTTAGTAAGGTTTTGTTTATCCTCTATGGCTAGGGTGGGCAGTCTACGGAAACCCATCGCTCCCTCTGAAGGTGTTTTATGCCTGTCGATATGAATATGAACGTTCTGATCGTGGACGACTATAAAACCATGCTGCGCATCATCGAGAATCTGCTCAAGCAGCTTGGGTTCAAGAATGTTTATCAGGCGACCGACGGAAGTGCCGCGCTCAAACTGCTGCACGAAGTGCCTATGGGGCTAGTCATTTCCGACTGGAACATGCAGCCGATGACAGGATTGCAGCTGCTCAAGGAAGTGCGCGCCGACGGCAAACTCAAACCAACGCCTTTCATCATGATCACGGCCGAAAGCAAGACCGAAAACGTCGTCGCCGCCAAGGAAGCTGGTGTGAACAACTACATCGTCAAGCCGTTCAACGCCGAGACGTTGAAGCAAAAAATTTCCGCCGTTCTGGGCAATTTCTAGGAGAGTTTCATGGCTGCGACCGAAGGCTTCCAAGAGCGTCTGCACAAGGAAATTCAGGCGGCGCACGAGGCGATCAAAACGCCCTTGACGCCTGAAGAGGTGGCTGCCGTCGTCAAGCAGGTGATCCAGTCGCTTGAAGGCGACGTTTCCGCCGCCGACCTTAAATTCTATACCGAAATGGAGGAGCTGGCACGTTACATTCGACAGGCCAAGCATGACATCGCCTCGATCAAGCCGAACGATATCAGCACAGATTTCATCCCCAACGCGACCGATGAGCTCGATGCCGTCGTCGGCGCGACCGAGGAAGCGACCAACCGCATTATGGATGTGTGTGATGAAATCAGCGCGGTTGCCGGCGAATGCGCGCCCGAAACAGGCGAGAAACTGACCGGCTGCACGACGAAGATTTTCGAAGCCTGTAACTTTCAGGACATTACCGGCCAGCGCATTACCAAAGTGGTCGAAACGCTGCGACACATCGATAGCCGGGTCGAGGCGCTGGTCAAGGCGATGGGCGAGGAAATCCACCGCACCGTCGGTGAACACGCGCTCAAGAACGTACATGACGCCGATCCGGAAAAAGGGCTGCTCAACGGCCCGCAACTGCCGCAGAACGCGATTAGCCAGGAAGATATCGATAAATTGTTGTCCGGCGGCTAGGTCTTGATCCGCGCGCGGGCGGCGGCCTGCGCATTCAGCACATTGAAAATATCGGACGCGATGCGCGGCTCGACGCCCTGCATGTCGGCGAGGTTGAGTTCGTCGAGGCGGCATGCCTTGTTTTCCGCCAGTTTGACGATGCGGCCCGTGACATGATGTGCCTGCCGGAACGGCATGTTCAGCGTTTTGACAAGCCAGTCGGCCAGATCGGTCGCCGTCGAATAGCCGCTTTCGGCCTCGCGCAGCATCGTGTCTTTATTGACGGTCATTTCCGCGATCATGCCGCTTGTAACGCGCAGGCACAAAGTCAGCGTGTCGAAGGCGGCGAAGACCGGCGGCTTGTCTTCCTGCATATCCTTGTTATAGGCGAGCGGCAGCGCCTTCATCACCATCAACATCTGCATCAACCCGCCCGTCACGCCGCCCGCCTTGGCGCGGATCAGCTCGGCCGCGTCGGGGTTTTTCTTTTGCGGCATGATCGAGCTTCCGGTCGAATAGGCGTCGCTGAGCCGGATAAAGCCGAACTGCGCCGTCGACCATAAAATGATTTCTTCGGCCAGACGTGACAGATGTGAAGCGCAGATCGCGCTGGCGGCCAGAAATTCAAGCACGAAATCGCGCGATGCGACGGCGTCGAGCGTATTGGCGACGGGCTTGCGGAAGCCAAGCTTTTCCGCCGTAAAATGCCGGTCGATGGGAAAGGAAGTTCCGGCCAGCGCGCAGGCGCCAAGCGGGCATTCATTGAGCCGTTCGGCGCAATCTGCGAATCGGCCACGGTCGCGGTCGAGAAAGGCGCGATAGGCATCGAGATGCAGCGCGAAGGTGATCGGCTGCGCGACCTGCAAATGGGTGAAGCCGGGCATGACTGTGTCGCGGTGCAGCGCGGCTTTTTGCGCCAGCGTTTCGCGAAGCTTTTCGATGTCATCCACCAGCGCGGCGATTGCGTCACGCATCCACAAACGGAAATCGGTTGCGACCTGATCGTTGCGCGACCGCGCCGTGTGCAGCCTGCCGCTGACATCGCCGATCAGTTCTTTGAGGCGTCCTTCGACATTCATATGAATGTCTTCAAGCGCGGCGCTGAAGGCGAATTTCCCCTGTTCGATTTCTTCGAGGACGGTTTTAAGCCCGCCCTCGATTTGCTTCCCTTCTTCGGGCGTCAAAATGCTTTGCTTCACCAGCATGGCGGCATGCGCGAGCGATCCGGCGATGTCTTGCCGGTAAAGGCGTTTGTCGATATCGATCGACACATTGATTTGCGCCATCAAATCGGACGGCGCGGCATCGAACCTGCCGCCCCACATGGCGTTGCTTGCTTTGTCGTTTTTCATTTTCTGACCAAGGGTGAAAGAGCCGCTTCATCCTATCGGCGCGACGCCTTTTGCACAAGAACGCCGTTGACTTGCCAGATTTTTTTGCCCTTTATGAAACGGCATGGCTTCCGAAACATCATCCGGTCCGAAAAAGCTGAACCTCGCCGAAACGACGGCGATAGGCATCGGCGGCATGATTGGCGGCGGTATTTTCGCCGTTCTGGGGCTTGCCATCGCCGTGGCCGGGCATGCGGTTGCGTTGACGCTTGCCGTCGGGGGCGTCATCGCGCTTCTGACCGGGCTATCTTACGCGCATCTGGGGCTCGCTTTCCGCGATGACGGCGGCAGCTTCACCTATATCGAAAAAGCCTTTGCCGCGCCCGCCGTCGCAGGCATTGCCGGGTGGCTTCTGGTCGCGGGGTATGTCGGAACGCTGGCGCTTTACGCGACGGCGTTCGGCGATTACGGCGCGACGCTTTTGCATGCCGCCGGGTCGGCGCGCGCGGCGGGGGCGCTGGCGTCGGTGGTGTTGGGTGCGTTTCTTGCCATCAATTTGTTCGGTGCGAAACTTTCGGGCGGGGTTGAGCTTGGCGTCGTGGCGACGAAGCTTGCCATTCTCGCGCTGTTCGCGGTGGCGGGCTTCATGGGTTTGCAGGCCGGGCATTTCACGCCGTTGTTCGACAAAGGCTATGCGACGCCGTTGGCGGCCGTCGCGCTGATTTTCGTGGCCTATGAAGGGTTCGAGCTGATCCCGAACGGCATCGACGAAATGCAAAACCCCGAACGCGATCTGCGCCGCGCCATCGTGCTGTCGATTGTGATCACGGCCGCGATTTACGTCGTGGTGGCGATTGCGGCACTGGGCAATTTGACGCCGGCGCAAATCCGGCAAGATCAGGAATATGTTCTGGCGGTCGCGGCGCGGCCGATGCTGGGGCAGGCGGGGTTCGTGCTGATCGGCATCGCCGCATTGCTGTCCACCGCATCGGCGATCAACGCGACCCTGTTCGGCGCGGCGCGCCTTGCGATGGTGATGGCGCAGGAACATGCTTTGCCGCGCCTGTTCGCGCGGCGCGAACGCAAACGGCCTGTGCCTTATGTCGCGCTGATCGTGCTGACGCTTTTGTCGCTCGCCTTCGCTTTGACGGCCAAGCTTGCGGTGATTTCGGCCTTCGCCAGCGCGACGTTCTTGCTGATTTTCGCGGGCGTCAATTTTGCCGCCGCGCGGCTTTCGCGGCGCATCGGGCTTCATCCGTTCATACCACTTGCGGGCGGGTCTGCCGCTTCCGCCAGTTTTCTGATGCTGCTCTGGCACACCTATCAGCACGACCGCGTTAGCCTTTGCTGGCTCGCCGGTTTTTATGGTGCCGCGTTGGCGATCGAGGGGGTGTTGACGGTCGCGCGGGGCAGGGGGAGGGTGAGATAAGCGGAATGCCGAAATCCGCGAGATTCCTCTTCTTAACCATTGCCTGACGTTATGGATTTTCACGGCAAAGATCGCAGGAGCGGCCATCGGTCGGCTGCAACCGAAGGCGGTAGCTCGGTTTACGAGGAACGCGGGCTAGCGTGTTCGGGCGTAGTACGTCTTTCCACAATGTGCCATCAGGTAACTTGATGTATTTCCTAAGCTGATCAACCATATGGTACGATTTCACCGCTGATAATAACAGCGCACATTATGGCAATGAATACGACCCGTGGCTGGGGCAAACATTCTTCAAACATTATACGGTTGGTTTCGAATATGCTCAATACAATGCCGACAAGCTGTTCACCGATACCCGTAAGTATGTTTTGCAACTGCAGATCAGATACTAACCGGCCATCACACGAGAGTGTTTCGCTAGCGTCTGATAATGCGTGGCAATGAAACTCGGATCAATGCTGGCCGTTATTCCCACAATACAGCCACAGACTTTTGATATCCCTATGAACTGTGTGATAACTGAATGGGGCATATACAACCCATCATAACCTAACTCTGTTCGAAGCGCGGGAACAGCACGTTATTTTCAAGATGAATATGTTCTATAAGGTCGCGAACAAATTT
>JAGWKW010000130.1 GCA_028865155.1 Alphaproteobacteria bacterium | reverse complement strand
GCCGATCTTTCTCTCGCCGCGGCGAAGTACAGCGATTATGTGCCGGACATTCCGCCTGGCGTTCCTTCCTCGCTTCTGGAGCGCCGCCCCGACATAGCGGCGTCCGAGCGCATGATGGCGGCGGCCAATGCCAAAATCGGCGTAGCGACGGCGGCATGGTTTCCGGACATCACCTTGTCGGCAACCGCCGGTTATACCAGCATGGCGTTGAAACAGTTGCTGCAAGCCTCCAACATGTTCTGGGCGCTGGGCGCGGGCTTCGCCGAAACGTTGCTTGACTTTGGCGCGCGCGAAGCCCGTATCGAGGAAGCCCGTGCCGGTTACGACCGCAGCGTCGCCATGTACCGCCAGACCGTTTTGACTGCCTTCCGGCAGGTGGAGGACGAACTGGCTTCGCTTCATATTCTCGCCGATCAGCGCAAGATACAGGAAACGGCAGTCGGTCATGCGCGTCTTACTGAACAACTGACGATGCATCAATATACAAGCGGCACCGTTCCCTACAGCAGCGTTCTGGCCGCACAAACTACGCGGCTCGACAACGACGTAATGTTGCTGATGGTGCGGCAAAACCGCCTCGATGCCAGTGTGGCATTCATTCAGGCTTTGGGCGGTGGTTGGACATCTTCGCAATTGTCGACGGAAAGCGATTCGCATGAAAAAATCGATCATGATCAATGATAGATCGTGTTGTTAAGCCCTTCAGTGTATCGGAGAAAACATGACAATTCGTTATCCGCGCGTGCATCGAGACGTTTTTGTGCTGGTGGCACTTCTTTTGCTGGCCGGATGCGCGACAGCAATGAAGATTCCTTCAGAAACCGAATTGCAATCGGCACAGCAGTTCGAGGTGCGCCGGTTGGACAACCCCGCTCTGGAGGGTTTTATGGAGGCAGGCGGCGCGCCGGTATCGGCATGGCCGCTCCGCACCTGGAATGTGAATCAGCTCAACCTGGCCGCGTTTTATTACAGCCCCGATCTCGATGTGGCGCGCGCGCAATGGCATACGGTCAAGGCGGCGGAAATTACTGCCGGTCAGATACCAAATCCTTCTGTCGGATTCAGCCCGACATGGGATGAAACCAATCTCTATCACCTTTTTCTTCCCTTCAATCTCAATGTCCCGGTAGAAACCGTCGGTAAACGCGAATTGCGCATTCAGAACGCCCAAGATCAGTCGAAGTCAGCGCAGTATAAGATTCTTTCAGCAGCATGGACTGTCCGCAACCGCCTTATTAACAGCCTGATCGATTGTTACGCAGCAGATCAGTCACTCGCTCTTTACCGCAAACAGGCGGAAGATCAGAAGCCCATTGTTGATCTTTTCGAACAAAGAACCGCGTCTGGGCAAAGTCTGAGCCTGAACGCCAGTCAGATACTGGTGGCTTATCAACAAACCTTGCTGGCGGAAAAAGACGCCGAAAGACAACAGGCAGAAGCCAAGGCCGATCTTGCCTCAGCTCTTGGCGTGCCGCTTGACGCCGTCGCTTCTCTCAAAATCGATTGGAACAATATCGCATCGGTCGATAAAAGAGACCGCGTTTTAATTGCTGGCTCGTATAAGACGGCGCTCAAGCACAACGCAGATTTAATGGCGGCTCTGGCGGATTACACTGCCGCCCATTCTGCCTTGCAACTGGAACTGGCCAAACGCATTCCCGACATCGATATCGGCCCCGGCTATGACTGGAGCAGGAACGGCGACATCTACACGCTTGGCATTTCGATCACCTTGCCGATCTTCAACGATAACGAAGGGCCAATTGCTGAAGCCGAAGCCAGGCGCGAGGAAGCTGCGCGAAAATTCAATGCGCTTCAGGCCAAAATCATAGGCAATATCGAAATAGCGCGAGCAGGCTATCGTACTTCCTTCGCCAAGCTGAAAAGGGCCAATGATCTGCTGGAGGCCGAACAAGCTAAAATCAAACGTTTATCGACACAGCTTGACGGTGGAGCCGTGGCGAAACTGCCCCTGCTTCTGGCCCGCTCGGAAATCGAAACCGCCGCCATCGCCAGGCTGGAGGCGCAGGTGCAATGGCTGAAGGCCAAGGCCGCGCTTGAATATGCCCTCGAACGGCCGCTTTTCGGCGGCGAGGTGAATGATCGCCTGACAGCCGCCAATCCGCGGGCAAAACCATGAAAAAGCTATTCACTTTTCTTGCCATCTGCGGTCTCGGTGCCTTGCTGGCATGGGGCGTCGTGGCAGGCCGCGAAGAAATCAAAAAAGATGCCGAACGCGAACAGCCAGTCAATGCGCCGTCCCGTGTCAAAGATGGTGTGATTACGCTGAATGAACAAACGCGCAAGGCTGCCGGAATAGAAGTGACAAAAATCGAGGGAGAGAAAATACCTGCCTCGGCAATTGTCTGGTGGGACGGCAAGGCGTTCGTTTACGTTCAAAAATCGCCCGATATTTTCATTCGTTTGGCCGTCGATCCGCAGGGCAGTCCGCCGCCGCAACCCATCGTCACGGTCGGCGTACAGCTTTTGCTGTCCGAAGAATTGCGCAGCGGCATCGATGTCGAGGAAGGCGGATAAGAATGTTGAAGGCTATTGTTCATTTTTCACTCAAATATCGCGGCGTGGTTCTGGCGCTGTCCCTGGTGTTGCTAGGGTACGGTTTTTACGACCTTCGTCAGGCACAATATGACGTATTTCCCGAATTCGCCCCGCCGCAGGCGGTGATCCAGACCGAAGCGCCCGGATTGTCGCCGGAACAGGTTGAGATGCTCGTTACCCAGCCGATTGAAAATGCCGTCAATGGCGTTTCCGGCATTCGGGCGTTGCGTTCCCAGTCCATTCAGGGGCTTTCCGTCATTCAGGTCGTCTTTGGTTTGCATAGCGACATATATCGTGACCGGCAGATCGTCGCCGAGCGGCTGACGACCGTAGCGGGCAGTCTGCCGCAGGGCGTCAACCCTCCCATATTAACGCCGCTCACATCTTCGATCAGCACCATGTATGGCATCGGACTGACCTCCGACAGACTGACACCGATGCAACTGCGCACGCAAGCCGATTGGGTGGTAAAGCAAAGATTGCTGGCCGTGCCGGGCGTGGCGAAAGTCGCTGTTTTCGGCGGCGACGTGCGCCAACTGCAAATCCAGATTCTGCCGGACAAATTGCGCTATTACAATCTGTCCTTCGAGGATGTGGTGGCCGTTGCCCGCAAGGCAACCGGCATTGAAGGCGCTGGATTCATCGACACGTCCAATCAGCGCATAACCCTTCAGACCTATGGACAGATGTCAACGCCGGAGCAATTGGCGAGAACGCCTATCGTGCGCGGTTCGGATGAATCCGTCAGTCTCAATATTACGCTCGGTGACGTGGCCAAAATCGCCGAAGCGCCCGCGCCGCCGATTGGCGCGGCCACGGTCATGGGCAAAAACGGCATCATCATGCTGGTGTCCTCGCAATATGGCGCTAACACGCTTGAACTGGATCATAAAATCGAAGCGGCGATGGCCGAATTGAAACCGGCTCTCAAAGCGCAAGGCATTACGGTCAATGAGAACATTTTCCGCCCGGCCCACTTTATCGAAGTCGCTCTTGGCAATGTTCGGAACGCGCTTCTGATCGGCGCCGCCTTGGTCATAGCCGTTTTGTTCCTGTTTCTGAACAATGCGCGCACAGCTTTGATCTCGGCGGCGGCTATTCCCTTGTCGTTGCTGACGGCGGCGTCCGTGCTGCATTATTTTGGTCTGAGTCTCAACACCATGACATTAGGCGGATTGGCCATCGCTATCGGCGAAGTCGTCGATGACGCGGTGATCGATGTCGAAAACATCCTGCGCCGGTTGCGCGAAAACCGCGCGCTCGGCAATCCCAAATCGCGCTTGCGGACGATGCTGGATGCTTCGCTCGAAGTGCGCAGTGCCGTGGTCTTTGCCACTTTCGCCGTGGTGCTGGTGTTTGTACCGGTCATGACCATAGGCGGCCTAGGCGGCAGTTTGTTCGCTCCTCTGGGATTTGCCTATATCTCCGCCATTTTGGCTTCGCTCGCGGTGGCGCTGACCGTAACCCCGGCGCTTTGCATGCTGTTTCTCCGTGCCAACGGAGCGCACGGTGAAACACGCCTCGTCCTCTGGTTGAAGGCTTCATATCGCAGATGGCTGGAGGCCGTAGAGCGCGCGCCGCGTTCATTGCTCATAATGGCAATAGTCCTGACGCTGGCAAGCCTTGCCTCACTTCCGTTCATGACAGGAGAACTTATCCCCGAATTACAGGAAGGGCATTACATTGTGCGCATGATGGCCATTCCTGGTACCTCGCTGCAGGAAACCATCCGTATCGGCGATCAAGTGACCCATGCGCTCCTCAAGCTTCCTTTCGTGCGTTCGGTGACACAGCAGGCCGGTCGCGCCGAGCTTGGCGACGATACGACCGGCACCAATTACAGCGAGTTTCAGGTCGATTTGAAGCCGTTGACCGGAGACGCCGCAGAACAAGCACCGCTTGAAATCAAGAAAGCGCTGACGGTGTTTCCCGGCGTCAATTTTGCGGTCAATTCTTTCCTTGCCGAACGCGTCGATGAAACCATCTCCGGCTATACGGCAGGCGTTGTTCTCAATATCTATGGCAACAACCTT
>JAGWKW010000129.1 GCA_028865155.1 Alphaproteobacteria bacterium | reverse complement strand
GGAAATTGCATGTCGTTACAGGTCGAGTGCATCGGAATGGCAGCGGCGTTCCTGACCTCCGCGTGTTGGGTGCCGCAGGCAATACGCATTCTGCGAACAAGAGACACACATGCCATAGCTTTCTTGTAATTATTCGTCTTTGAGTGCGTGAACAGAATACAGCATTCTGTTCACGCACAGAGCTGCATTCCAAAACCGGCCATGAGGCCGAAGGCCTGCCACGACCGGCGTTCCTGTGCGAAAGCTGCGGCAGCATGATTATGCCGAATGCGCAGGAATGCCAGAGAACCACGCGAAAATTGTAGCCGCGCGACCGCAGATTTGAGGCGATTCCGTGTTGCGAATTTAGCGTGCGAAGTGGCGTATTGAGAGGGGATCAAATCCGCAAATTGTTCTGCACAATTCCTGCACAGGCGAATCTAATGCAAAATTACTTAATAAAATTAGTTAGTTATATAATTCCAAAATAATGGTCGGAGAGAGAGGATTCGAACCTCCGGCCCCTGCCTCCCGAAGGCAGTGCTCTACCAGGCTGAGCTACTCTCCGATATGCGCTGGAAGGCGCCTCTTATAGCGGCGAAGGGAGGGGGATGCAACCTGCTTCACATAAAGGGGAAAATGGCCCATAGTCGTGCCATCTGTTTCCGATTCGCCCCCGTGATTTTGCAGCCTTTTGCCGTCCCATGAAAATCGCCATCCCCAAAGAACGACGTCCTTACGAACGCCGCGTCGCCGCCACGCCCGATACGGTTAAGAAATACCGGGCTTTGG
This sequence comes from Alphaproteobacteria bacterium, assembly GCA_028865155.1. Classification (GTDB taxonomy): domain Bacteria; phylum Pseudomonadota; class Alphaproteobacteria; order UBA9219; family UBA9219; genus CAIXLI01. The sequence goes on along the minus strand of JAGWKW010000129.1, from coordinate 3,851 downwards.
GCTACGACGTCGCGGTCGAGGCCGGGGCCGGGGCCGAGGCTTCGTACCCCGACGCGCTTTATGCCACGTCCGGGGCGGAGATCGTGCCCGATACGTCGCTGCTGCTGCGCGACGCCGACATCGTTTTGAAGGTTCAGCGCCCGATGAACGAGGGCGAAGGGCGGAACGAGGTCGGGCTTATCAAGCCGGGCGCGGTTCTGATCGGCATGCTGAACCCCTATGGCGCGCGCGGCGATCTGGACATTTATGCGCGCGGCCAGATTGCCGCCATGTCGATGGAGCTGGTGCCGCGCATCACGCGCGCGCAGGCGATGGATGTGCTGTCGAGCCAGTCGAATCTGGCCGGGTACAAGGCCGTTCTGGATGCCGCCGAGCAGTTCGGCCGCATGTTCCCGATGATGATGACCGCCGCCGGAACCATTCCGCCCGCGCGCGCCATGGTCATGGGCGCGGGCGTTGCCGGGTTGCAGGCTATCGCGACGGCGCGGCGTCTGGGCGCGGTGGTGTCGGCGACCGATGTGCGCCCTGCGGCGCGCGAGCAGGTCGAAAGCCTTGGTGCGACGTTCGTGATGGTCGAAAGCGACGAGACGAAAGAGGCCGAGACCAAGGGCGGATACGCCAAGGAAATGAGCGAAGATTACAAGCAGCGCCAGGCCGCGCTGATCGCCGAGACGATCAGGAAGCAGGATATCGTTATTTGCACCGCGTTGATTCCGGGCCGCGCCGCGCCGAAGCTTGTGAGCGAGGAGATGCTGCGCTCGATGAAGCCGGGTTCCGTTGTCGTCGATCTGGCGGTCGAGCAGGGCGGCAACTGCGCGCTGGCTGAAGCCGGGAAGGTGGTCGATGCGCATGGCGTCAAGATCGTCGGCTACCGCAATGTGCCGAGCCGTATTGCGGTCGATGCTTCGGCTTTGTATGCGCGCAATCTGCTGAGTTTCGTCACGCTGATTTCCGCCAAGGAAGGCGGCAAGCTGGCCGTCGACTGGAATGACGAGATCGTGCGCGGCGTTGCGCTGACGCGCGACGGCGGCATCGTTCATCCGCAATTTTCTTCAACTTCTTCGTAAAGGGAGGCAACCATGACCAATCAGGACCTACATGTCAAAAAGACCGGCTGGTGGCTTGCCAGCCTTGCCGTTTCGGTGCTGTGCTGCGCCGTCCTGTTCGTTCTGTTCGCGAGCTATCTGGTTCAGATCCGCGCGGCCGTCCGCGACAGCAACATGCGGCTTAATTTCGTCGAGCAACAGACCAACACCATTTTGGAAAACGTTCAGGCGATGCGGCATCATCAGATGGTATCGGACGCTGCCGCCAATGCTGCGGCATCTGCGGCTACGGTTTCCCCGGCTGCGGCGTCTGCGGTCGGAACGCCGGCAATAGCCGCGCCTGTTGCGGCCAAGCCTGCCGTCATTGCGCCTGTTTCTGCGGCAACGGTGCCTGCGCCTGCGAAATCTGGCGTGACGGTTCCTGCCGCGCCTGCGGTTCCTGCGGCCCCTGCCAAGAAGTAAGAGGCGTTCATGCCAGTCAACGATATCGTTTCCGGCCTGAACGGCCTTGCTGCCGATCAGCACAAGCTGGCCGACACGGCTGCGGCTCTGGCCCAGCAGGCGCAGGCGGCGTTGGCGCATACGGCTGCGGCCGGCGGCGGGCAGGGGTTTTTCATCACCGGGTTGACCGTTTTCATCCTTGCCTGTTTCGTGGGGTACTATGTCGTGTGGCGCGTGACGCCTGCCTTGCATTCGCCGTTGATGGCGGTGACCAATGCCGTGTCGTCGGTCATCATCGTCGGCGCGTTGCTGGCCGCCGGGCCTGCCGCGCTGACCCCGTCGAAATGGATGGGGCTGGGCGCGGTCGTTCTGGCGTCGATCAATATTTTCGGCGGCTTCATCGTCACGCAACGGATGCTGGCGATGTATAAGAAAAAAGAACCTGCCGCAGCCAAGGCCGGGAGCAAGAAATGACCGCAATCGTTTCCCTTGCCTATCTTCTGTCCGGCGTGTGTTTCATTCTTGCGCTGCGCGGGCTGGCATCGCCCGAAAGCGCGCGGCGCGGGAATATGTTCGGCGTGTTCGGCATGGCCGTGGCCATCGCCACGACGTTGTTCCTGATCGAAGCGTCGTCCTTGTGGGCGATTGCGGTCGCGGTCGCCATCGGCGGCGGCATCGGGGCGGTGGTCGCGCGCAACATCAAGATGACGGCCTTGCCGCAGTTGGTGGCGGCGTTTCATTCGCTGGTCGGGCTGGCGGCTGTACTGGTCGCGTCGGCCGCGTTTTTGAACCCGGACGCTTATGGCATCGCGGCGGGCGGAGGCATCCAGTTGTCGAGCCTGATCGAGATGGGCATCGGCGTCGCCATCGGCGCGGTTACGTTCAGCGGCTCCATCGTAGCCTTCGCCAAATTGCAGGGGCTGGTTTCGGGCAAGCCTTTGTCTTTTCGGTTCCAGCATCAGCTTAACCTTGCGCTCGGCATCGCCGTTGTCGTTTTGATTATCGCGCTGCTGCTGACGCAATCGCCTGCCGCTTACTGGGGCATTGTCGGGATTTCGTTTTTGCTCGGTTTCTTGCTCATCCTGCCTATCGGCGGCGCGGACATGCCCGTCGTCGTTTCGATGCTGAACAGCTATTCGGGCTGGGCTGCTGCTGCGAGAGGTTTCACGCTTGAAAATCCGTTGCTGATTATCACCGGCGCGCTGGTCGGCTCTTCCGGCGCGATCCTGTCCTACATCATGTGCAAGGGCATGAACCGGTCGATCTTCAACGTCATTCTCGGCGGTTTCGGCAGCGAGGGCGGCGCGGCTGCGGTTGCAGGCGGTGCGGGCGACCGGGCGGTCAAGGCCGGGTCGGCGGAAGATGCCGGGTTCATTCTGAAGAACGCGTCGAGCGTCGTGATCGTGCCCGGTTACGGCATGGCTGTCGCGCAGGCGCAGCACGCGCTGCGCGAAATGGCGGATTTGCTGAAGGAAGCGGGCGTGCAGGTGCGCTATGCCATTCATCCGGTCGCGGGGCGGATGCCGGGGCACATGAACGTTTTGCTGGCCGAGGCCAATGTGCCATACGACGAAGTGCTGGAACTGGAAGAGATCAACCGCGATTTCGCGCAGACCGATGTGGCGTTTGTCATCGGCGCGAATGACGTGACCAACCCTGCGGCCAAGACCGACCCGAAATCGCCGATTTTCGGGATGCCGGTTCTGGATGTCGAGAAGGCCAAGACGGTGTTGTTCGTCAAGCGGTCGATGGCGTCCGGTTATGCGGGGGTCGAGAACGAGCTGTTCTTCCGCCCGAACACGATGATGCTGTTCGGGGATGCGAAGAAAATGTGCGAGGAGATTGTGAAGGCGTTGGAAACATAACTCGTCGCATTCCATTGGAAAACAACAGTTTTTTCTGAAACTATTTTACAAGCCGCGCTTTGCTGCTTATAGAACGAAGCGGCGGCGTGTCTTTAGCCCTGCCTATCCGTTTTTATTGGAAATTTTGAGATGTGGAATATTGCCTCGGGCGTTTTTGACGTCGTTGTGATCATGGGAACAGGGGTTTTTGTAGGCACCCGGATAAGGGGCGCGGTATTGACGCGGCTGCTCGGGAAATATCGGGCGGCGCTTGACGCGCAAAGTCGTAATTTCAAAGTTTTGGAAAAAGCTTTCGACGATCTGGCCCAAGCGCATGAGTATATGCTTGATTTCTTCAGCGGCGGAAACCAGTCGCGTAAAGTGCGCCTCGATAAGGCGGTTAAGGCAATTCCTCCTTTGCGGGGTAAAGTCAAAAGCCTCGAGATGCAGCTTGCGGCGGCCCGCGCCGAAATAAAAGAATTAAAATCACCGTCGCAAGCTGCCGGGAAAATCCCGGCAG
>JAGWKW010000128.1 GCA_028865155.1 Alphaproteobacteria bacterium | reverse complement strand
GTCGATCCTGCGCAGCAAAAAAATCGCAATCAGATTTTTTTCGGCGCGACCGTCACCTATATCCGCGCCGACGACAGCGAACGGACGGTGACCATCGTCGGCGTCGACGAGGCCGATATGGCGCAAGGCAAGATCAGCTGGATTTCCCCGATCGCGAAAGCCCTGATCAAGGCGCGCATCGGCGACGAAGTCGAAGTCCGTACCCCGGCGGGTCGCGAAACGCTCGAAATTACGTCGATAAAATACGAGGCATAGCATGCTTATTATATTCGATTGCGACAGCGTCCTTATCGACTCGATGCCGTTACATAACGAGGTCGAATCCGCGGCTTATAGCGAATTGGGCATCCACATAGCGCCTGCGGAGCTGGCCGTTCGCTTTGCCGGCATTCCCATAACGGAAGAATTTAAAATCCTTGAACGGGAAACTGGCATCGCCATTCCGGAAAATTTCGAAGAAACGCTGGAGACTCAAAAGGCCGATATATTCACAGCCCGTCTCAAAGCCACCGACGGCACGGCGGAAACGCTCGCCCGGCTGTCCGGCACGCCGCGCTGCGTCGCGTCAGGCAGCAGAATGAAAAGCCTCAACCATACACTCGGCATAACGGGTTTGTATGACGACTTCGCGCCGCATATTTTTTCCTCGGAAATGGTCGCCAGAGGAAAACCTCATCCGGACCTGTTTTTATATGCGGCACAGAAAATGGCGACCGCGCCCGCCGACTGCGTCGTAATCGAAGACGCTACATCCGGCGTAAAGGCGGCAAAGGCAGCCGGGATGCGCGTTTTGGGATATGTGGGCGGTAGCCATTGCAGCGAACGCCATGCCGGGCTTCTTATGGAATGCGGGGCCGAACGGACATTCGCCGACATGAGGCGCCTGCCGGAATTTCTCGCCGCGAATGACGGCTAAGACGGGCTAACCTTGCCATGTCTTTTTATGCCTGTTTAGCCTCGACATGGGCGTTTCTTCTGCTATAAAACCCCCCTTTCGAGCCGGTATATGCGGAGGGGTGGCAGAGCGGCCCGCGTGAGCGGTCGCGCAAAGCGCGCCGCGAGCCGGAATATAAATAAGTTTCAACCGCGCGACTGTTGTGCGGTATTTGGTTGTTGTGAGTCGAAGTCAGGTTCGGAGGGGTGGCAGAGCGGTTGAATGCGGCGGTCTCGAAAACCGTTATAGGTTTATGCCTATCGGGGGTTCGAATCCCCCTCCCTCCGCCATCCTGCGCTGTTGACAGATTCGGATGGCAAGCCGTTGGACGAAATACTAAAGCGCGGCGCGCCGCCCGAAGCTTTAGCGTAGGGCGGGCGTGGCGGAACTGGTAGACGCGCTGGATTTAGGTTCCAGTGACGCAAGTCTTGGGGGTTCAAGTCCCTCCGCCCGCACCAGCCTTCGCGAACGAAGTGAGGGAAGGCTGCCGCGCCGAAGCCCGAAGGGCGAAGGCGGGCTCTCTCGGTCGTTCGCTACGGCTCGGCAGGCCACCCCATAACGGCCTGAAAAGCATAAAACATCGCCTTTTGCTTGCGAAACGCCCGGTAAGTGGTTAGAAGAGGGCGATTTTTTAACCCAGCAACCTATCAGGAATTCAAAGATCCATGGCTAACGTTCAAGTGCTCAAGCAAGAAGGTCTGAAACGCGAATTCTCCGTCACCGTGCCGGAGCAGGAAGTCGCGCAGAAAACGCAAAGCCGGCTTGTAGAGCTGAGCAAGACCGTCAAGATGCAGGGCTTTCGCCCCGGCAAGGTGCCGATGGCCGTGGTCGAACGGCAGCATGGCGATGCCGCGCGCGCCGAAGCCGTGGATCAGGCGATTTCCGCTGCGGCAGAACAGGCGCTGACCGAACATAAGCTGCGCCCCGCGATGCAGCCCAAAATCGAACTGGTTTCCTTCGCCGCCGGCAAGGATGTCGAATTCAAGATGGCGATCGAAGTCCTGCCCGAAATCAAGATCGGCGATTTCGGCAAGATCGAACTGGAACGCCCGACGGTCGAAGCCGACGACGCCAAGGTCGACGAAATGATCACAACCTTCGCCAAGCGCTATCGCGAACCGGCGGCGCTGGCCGAACCCCGCGCCGCCCAGATGGGCGACATCGCCATTATCGACTTCGATGGCAGCGTCGACGGTGAAAAGCGTCCGGGCATGAAAGGCGAAAACCACACGCTCGAACTCGGCTCCAAATCCTTCATCGATACTTTCGAAGAACAAATCGCCGGCATGAAGCCGGGCGACAACAAAACCATCAAGGTCACGTTTCCCGAAGAATATCACGCGCCCGACCTGGCCGGGAAAAAGGCCGAATTCGAAGTCGCGCTCAAGGAGCTCAAGGGGCACAAGCCGGTCGAATTGAATGACGAGCTGGCCAAGGAACTGGGCTTCCCCGGCATCGACAAACTGCGCGACCGCGTCCGCGACGACATCAATGCCGACTATACCCGCATGGGCCGTTCGGTGATCAAGCGCGCCCTGATGGACAGGCTGGCCGAAGAATACAAATTCGAGGTGCCGCAAGGGCTGCTCGAAGCCGAATTTGACGGAATCTGGAAACAGGTCGAAGAAGCCAAGAAGAACGATCAGCTTCCCGCCGAAGACAAAGGCAAAAGCGACGACGTTCTCAAAAAAGAATACCGCGCCATCGCGGAACGCCGCATTCGCCTCGGCCTGCTACTGGCCGAAGTCGCGCGCGAAAACAAGCTGGAAGTCACAGGCAACGAATTGCGCAACGCGCTGATGGAAGAAGCGCGCCGCTATCCGGGGCAGGAAAAGGCCGTGTTCGACTATTACACCCAGACCGAAGGGGCGATGGAACGCGTCCGCGCGCCGCTGCTCGAAGAAAAAGTCATCGACTTCATCATCGGCAAGGCCAAGGTCACCGACAAGCCGGTCAGCGAAGCTGAACTGCTCAAGCAGCCGGAAGAGGAATAAGGGCCGTCCGCAAAGAGCGCGCCGCGCCTAGATAAGCGGCCCGTAACGCCTACGCCGCCGTTCGCTCCACATATGTTCCATCTTCACGTAAGTGAAGGAGGCGGGACCAGGCGATCATCATCATGCCGACCAGCGTCTCAACCGCGGTCAGGGCGCGGACATCGCCGGTCAAATGGATGCCGTCGGCGCCCAGCGACGTGTAATCCACCGCCGACAGATAAAGGCAATCGCTCCATTGCCCGTGCGCCAGTCCCTCCATCGCGCCAACCGCGGGGAAATGGATCAGGCCGAACATGACCAGGGCAAACATCAATATCTCGACGACGTGGCCGAACAGAAGGCAGAACATGACGATCGAGATCGCGCGCCGTCCGGGCATGCGCCGTTGCGCCCATGGAATGACGCGGTCGGAAATTGCGTTCATGATCTCGTAATGAAGCGAGACGGTCACAATTGCCGCCATGGCGGCGATAATCCAAACGAATGCCTTGAGCATGGGGCCTTTCCGGAAAGAAGAAACGCCCCCATCATAATGCCTGTCGCGCCTTTATCCAATGCCTTGCGCGGGCCTTGCACTCTGCGCTCAATCCGCTAAAGTCGGATTGCCGCATCCGCTTCCCTCGCGGCTTTTCCAAATCAGGAGTTTCCGATGCCCGCCCATGACCGCCACCCCGTCGAGACGATGAATCAGCTGATCCCGATGGTCATCGAACAGACCTCGCGCGGCGAACGTTCGTTCGACATCTATTCGCGGCTGCTCAAGGAGCGCATCATCTTCCTGACCGGCGAAGTCAACGACCATATCTCGGCGCTGATCTGCGCCCAACTCCTGTTCCTCGAATCGGAAAACCCGTCCAAGGAAATCTCGTTCTACATCAACTCGCCGGGCGGGGTCGTTACGTCCGGCCTCGCGATGTATGACACAATGCAATATATCAAGGCGCCGGTTTCGACGGTCTGCATCGGGCAGGCCTGCTCGATGGGTTCGCTTCTTCTGGCCGCAGGCGCGCCGGGCAAACGTTTTGCACTGCCGAACAGCCGCATCATGATCCACCAGCCGTCGGGCGGCGCGCAGGGGCAGGCGACCGACATTGAAATCCAGGCGCGCGAAATCCTCAAGCTTCGCCAGCGGCTTAATGAAATCTATGTCCTGCACTGCAAACAGCCGATCGACAAAATTTCGACAGCAGTCGAACGCGACAATTTCATGTCGGCCGAGGAAGCCAAGGCGTTCGGCCTCATCGACGAAGTCGTGACCAAGCGCCCGGAAGGCGAGGAGAAGAAGGCCGCGTAGCCGGCCTTAATAAAGGGGTAACCAATCAAGCCCTACAATGTTAATCAAGGGCGTCCGCCCACGGTAAAGAGAGTGCGATGACCAAACCGACCAGCACAGATTCCAAGAACACGCTTTATTGCTCCTTCTGCGGCAAGAGCCAGCACGAAGTGCGCAAACTGATCGCGGGCCCGACCGTGTTCATCTGCGACGAATGCGTCGAGCTGTGCATGGACATCATCCGCGAGGAAAGCAAAACCACGCTGGCCAAGTCCAAGGAAGGCGTGCCGTCGCCCAAGGATATCATGGCCATTCTGGACGATTACGTGATCGGCCAGTTCCACGCCAAGCGCGTCCTGTCGGTCGCAGTTCACAACCATTACAAACGCCTTGCCCACGGCGCGCGTAATTCCGACGTCGAACTGGCGAAATCG
>JAGWKW010000127.1 GCA_028865155.1 Alphaproteobacteria bacterium | reverse complement strand
CCTGGCTGCTCGAATCGACCTGCATGCCGGCCATGCTGCTGCCGACATTGACGTCCAACGTATTCGTCGGCGCATTCGTCCCGATGCCGACATTGCCGTTAAATGAGAAAGAAGTATTCGTTCCTACTTGGGCAAGTTCCCAATCTGTCGCGCTGCTTTGCAGAAATTCAATGCCATTACCTGCGTTTTCGAGTCTGAGCGCGCCGTTGGAGTCTATGTCTAGCGCTCTTGCAGGAGCCGATGTTCCGATGCCGAGTCTGTGATTGGTATCGTCCCAGAAAAACTTGCTGTTATCCTGCGTCAGGCCGCCGCTCGAACTTGCAAAGATCACGCTGCCCTGCGTGAAGCCGGAAATCGAACTGCCGCCGATGCCGGTCAGGCCGGAACCGTTGCCGAAAAATGTTGTCGCCGCGACTGTGCCGTTGACGGTCAGGGCTGCGCCGCTGACCGGCGTCGCGGTGCCGATGGCCGTGCTGCCTTCGACGATCAGCCCATTGGCGGGCGCGGTATCGACCCCGGCATAGCCCGTGCCGATGGCGCCCGCGCCATAGACGTCGAGTTTGTTCTTTGCCACCGTGCTAGTGCCGATCATCGTGCCTGTCGTCGTGATATTGTCCTGCACGACATTGTTGATGATGAAGGTGATTTCGTTCGTACCGACCGCGACCGAGTTGTTGCCGTTGCTGACATAGTTGACATAGGACGCGGACGTGACGCGGCCATAGGCGTCGACGAACACATTGTTGAACGGCCCGCCGACCGACGCGATGCCGGTGGTGTCGAGGCGCTGGTAGCTCAGCGTGCCGGTGGTGATATTGTTGGCGTTGTTGCCGCCTAAATTGATCAGCGCCTGCGCGGCGTTGTTCGCGCTCGTACCGCCGTTGGCGATGGGCAGAACGCCCGACACCGATCCGCCGGTGCCGAGCCCGACGCCCGTCAGCCCCGAACCGTCGCCGACGAAATGCGCCGCAGTCACGGTACCGGAATAGGTCGCGTTGCTGCCGGTCGTGTTGCCCGTTACCGCCAGCGTGCCATGATCGACGATGCTCCCGGCGGTTAGCGATCCGCTGTCGGTGATGCTCGACGCGCTGACGGTGCCGCCGATGAAATTGCCGTAGAAATTCGCGGCGGTGACGTCGCCCGCCGTGTCGACCATGAACGGAAACACGTTGCTGCCCGTCGATTTGCCGACCGTCAGATAGGGAACTACGGTTTGCGGCGCTTCGGTCGTGCCGATATTGACCATGCCGTAGGTTTCAAGCGAGGCCGCCGTCGGCGCGCTCGATGTGCCGAGGGTCGTGGTTCCGATGGCGCTGAGCGTTCCGGCGATGGCGGTGTCGCCCGTCGCCGCCGTCACGGTGAAGGAATTGGTGCCGATGGCAAGGTCGCCCGCCGAGCCGACGGTAAAGACCCCATTCGCCGCATTCAGCGAACCGCCCGAACCGACATTCATCGCGCCGTTGGCGGCGGAGAAGCTACCGCCTGCGCCCGTCAGGAACGCCCCGCTCTCGGCCGAGATATAGCTGCTAAAGGTTCCGGTCGTGGACGTGATGCCGCTGGACGCCGTTACCGCGCCGGTCAACGTCGAGGTGCCGCCGACGCTCAGATTGCCCGTCAATGTCAGGTCGCCATTGGGCGTGAAGGTGGCGTTGTTGCTCGCACCGCCATATGTCGTGTTGGTGCCGTTCTGCGCCCAGATCGACGAGCCGTTGCGCGCCACGGCGACGGTTTCGCTCAAGATCTGGTCGTCGCCCTTCGCAGTCGTGTCGCCGCACTTGGTTTGCAAGGTGCCGTCAGGCCCGGCGGACATGATGGTGAAGGCAGGCGAGGATGGGGACGAGGTCTGGTTTTCCCAGCGGCAGACGATGTAGAAATGGCCATAGGCGTCGGTCTGTTTGAAGGCTCCGGCGGCAAAGCCGCCGACTTCGTATGGGGAGCCCGTGGAGGAGGCATTGGTCGCGCCCGACGGCAGGGCGGCGTTGCCGGACAGAGTCGAAAGCGCGACAAGGCCGACATCGACATTGCCGCCGCCGCATTCGGACGATGCGGTCGCGCCGCGCGGCACGCACAAGGTCAGCCCGTCCGCGCCGAGAACGCTTTCCGCCGCCATCGTGGTGGCGTTGCTGTTCAGTTCGTTCTTGATCTGCTCGACATTGTGGATGGCGATGTTGGTTTTCAGCACCTGCATGTTGTTGGAAAACATGACGCCGGCGACCACGCCGATCAGGCCGAGCATATAAAGGATGGGCGCAATGGCGAAGCCGGCGCGCATTCTCATGCCGCCGGAGCCCGGTGCGCGTCGTGCGCGAAGCGAAATCTCTTTCAATTCCACCGGCAACTCTTCTGAACCGGAAGGATTACACGAACCAGCCGGAGACCTCCTCCGGCGGCCGTACGCCGACTGCCCCCGTATTCCCGGGCAACCGGCGCGGCAAGGCGGGTTTTCACCGCCTCTGCCATTGAAACTGCACACGAATCAAACCGATGGCAACCCCATTCAGGTTCTTGATGCCGTATCGCCTTGCTGCATTTCGCGTGCGCCTTTCGCGCCGTTCCCGAAAACAGGAACGAGCACGAAGCCATTCTCTCTTCCAAACACATGCCCGGCATTCGAACCGGATTCCTTACAATAAAGAAGCAATATACTATGGGTCAGGTTAAGAAACCGGAAAAATCAAATATAATTTATTGTTTTTATTTGTATTTTATGGATTTAGCTTGAATGCTTCCAATGAGCCTTTGGCGGTGCCGGAGATAAGCGCGCGCATGAAGATGTCTGCGAAAGCTTCTGTTTTCCTTCGCAAAACTTATGCTATTCATAATCCCCGGTTTTTATAAGGACGCAAGATGACCAAGACGCTGGCCGATATCCGTTCGACTTTCACCGATTTCTTCGTTGCGCAAGGACACGAACATGTCGAATCGAGCCCCTTGGTTCCACGCAACGACCCGACCCTGATGTTCACGAATGCCGGGATGGTGCAATTCAAGAACGTGTTCACCGGGCTGGAGCATCGCCCCTACAAACGCGCGACCACGGCGCAGAAATGCGTGCGCGCAGGCGGCAAGCATAACGACCTTGAAAATGTCGGCTATACCGCGCGGCATCACACCTTTTTCGAAATGCTCGGCAATTTTTCGTTCGGCGATTATTTCAAGCCGGACGCGATCGACTTCGCCTGGACGCTGGTCACGAAGCATTTCGGGCTGAACAAGGACAAGTTGCTGGTCACCGTCTATCACGAAGACGAAGAAGCCGCGACGCTATGGAAGAAAATCGCGGGCTTTTCCGACGATAAAATCATCCGCATTAACACGGATGCCAATTTCTGGCGCATGGGCGATACGGGGCCGTGCGGGCCTTGTTCGGAAATCTTCATCGATCAGGGCGACAAGCTGCAGGGCGGGCCTCCGGGCAGCCCGGATGAAGACGGCGACCGGTTTCTCGAATTCTGGAACCTCGTCTTCATGCAGTTCGAAGAGCAGGCGGGCGGCACGCGCATCAATCTGCCCAAACCTTCGGTCGATACCGGCATGGGGCTGGAGCGGATCGCCGCGATCATGCAGGGCGTGACTTCGAATTACGACATCGATTTGTTTCGCGCGCTGATCGGCGCGATTGGCGAATTGGTTGGGGTCGATCCGGAAGGCGCGCAGAAACCTTCTTTCCGCGTCATCGCCGACCATTTGCGCGCGACTTCGTTTCTGATTGCCGACGGCGTGCTGCCGAGTAACGAAGGGCGCGGCTATGTCCTGCGCCGCATTATGCGCCGCGCGATGCGCCACGCGCATATGCTGGGCGCGAAAGAGCCGATGATCTACAGGCTGGTTTCCGAACTCGCGAAGCAGATGGGCGCGGCCTATCCCGAATTGGTGCGCGCGCAGCCTTTGATCGCCGAAACGCTCAAGCTCGAAGAAACGCGGTTCAAATCGATGCTCGACCGCGGGCTGAAACTGCTCGACGAGGAAGCAAAGAAAATCAACGCCGACAAGCCTTTGCCGGGCGATATTGCCTTCAAACTTTACGATACGTTCGGTTTTCCGCTCGATTTGACGCAGGATGTCCTGCGCGGGCAGGGCAAGAAAGTCGATGTGGCGGGGTTCGAGGCCGCGATGGCCAAGCAAAAAGAAACCGCGCGCGCGGCATGGGCCGGGTCGGGCGAGGCCGGAACGGAAAAAATCTGGTTCGAGTTGCGCGACGAATTGGGCGCGACGGAATTCCTCGGCTACAGCACCGAAAAAGCCGAAGGGCAGGTTGCGGCGATCATTCGTAACGGCGCGCGCGTGGCCGATGCCAAGACGGGCGACGAGGTTCAAATCGTCGTCAACCAAACGCCGTTCTATGCCGAATCCGGCGGGCAGAAGGGCGATTCCGGAACGATGGTGACGGCGAACGGCGCGGTGATAGCGATTGCCGACACGCAAAAAGAAGCCGATGGCGTTTGGATTCACATTGGCCGCGTCGAAAAAGGCGCGGTCAAGACTGGCGATGTCGTCGTCCTTGACGTCGATCACGAACGCCGCGCGGCCTTGCGCGCGCATCACTCGGCCACCCATTTGCTACATGAGGCGCTGCGGCGCGAGCTTGGCGATCATGTGTCGCAAAAAGGCTCGCTCGTCGCGCCGGACAGGCTGCGCTTCGACTTCACGCAGCCGACCCCCATTGCGGCGGATGCGCTCGCGCGTATCGAGGCCGAAGT
>JAGWKW010000126.1 GCA_028865155.1 Alphaproteobacteria bacterium | reverse complement strand
CTTTTATTCAGGGATGCAGCTTTTCGTTCGTTCGGGCGATACGCGCTTCGACGACAATGTCGGGAAAATCAACAATCCGCGCTATCGCATCGCCACCATCGACGGCGAGATGTCGAGCTTCGTGCAGGCGAGCGATTTCCCCAAAGCATCGGTGCTTAGCATGCCCGACGGCACCGATATTTCCATGGCCTGCGAAAGCGTCGCGGACGGCAAGGCCGATGTCGCCATTCTCGACAAAAGCTATGCGGCTTTATACCTGAAACGCAATCCGGGCAGGTTGCGCGCGGTCGCGGGCGCACGGCCGATCCGCATTTTCGAAAATACCTGGGCGCTGGCTTACGGTTCGGCGCGGCTCCAGGAAATGCTCAATGTTGCGGTCAAGACCATGGTCTATAGCGGCTATGTCGATAAAGTTCTGAAAAAATACGAAGCCGTGCCGAACAGCTTCTACCGCGCCGCTTTGCCGATTATGCAGTAGGGGGCAATATGAACAGACGGGATTTTCTGAATTTTGCGGCCAGCGCGGGCATCGCGGTGGGCGTAGGCGCCGCGATGGCCGATAAAGCGCCGCAAGAAACGAAAGCGGATAAAATCGCCGCCGAACGGATTCTCGACACGCGCCGGATGCGGTGCAGCTATATCACCTATGCGCCCTTCATCATGAAAGACCCGAATACCGGCAAATTGTCGGGCATGTTCTACGACCTGACGCAAAAAGTCGGCGAACTGGCCGATTTCGAAATGGAATGGATCGAGGAAACGAGCTTCGCGACCTTTCCCGAAGATCTGCGCATGTCGAAATTCGATCTGTTCGCGGGCGGGCTGTGGCCGGAAGCGAAACAGGCCAAGGTCGTGAATTACTCCTTGCCCGCGTTCTATTCAGGGCTCGGCATCTATGTGCGCGGCGGCGATCATCGCTTCGACGGCGACGCTGCGAAACTCAACGATGCGCATTTCCGCATCGCGACCATCGACGGCGAGATGTCGCAAATCGTCCAGAAAAGCGATTTTCCCAAAGCGTCGGTGCTGGGCCTTCCCAACAATGCCGATATTTCGATGCTGGCCGAAAGCGTCACGACGCGTAAGGCCGACGCGACGATCATCGAAAAGGCGGTTGCCGATCTTTACCTGAAACGGAACCCCGGCTCGTTGCGTAATCTGACGAATGCGAAGCCGATCCGTATTTTTGGCAATACATGGGCGTTCGGCTATGGCGCGCCGCAACTGAAAACGGTTATCGACACCGCCGTCGACGACATGCTTTTCAGCGGCTACGTCGATGAAATCCTCGCCGTTTACGAGCCGGAGCAGGGCAGTTTTTACCGCGTCCGCTCCCCTGTCGCCAATTGACCTTCGGCTTTTTTGGGACGACAATCCGCCTCGTTTGAAGGGTACGGATATGAAGAAAACAGCCACATACGACGTTCTGGTTATCGGCGCGGGCCCGGCGGGGCTCAGCTTCGCGCGCGCTTTGGCCGATACGGAGCTTAACATCTGTTTGCTGGAGCGGCAGGTCGAAAGCGTGCTGGCTGCCCCGCCGCCCGACGGTCGCGACATCGCACTGACGCACGACTCGATGCGCCTGATGCGCGAACTGGATATGTGGGCGCATATTCCGAGAAACGAAATCTCGCCGATCCGGCAGGCGCGGGTGTTCAGCGGCACATCGTCCTATTTTCTCGGTTTCGATACGAAAGGCACGGGCAAGGATGCGCTCGGCGTCCTCGTTCCCAACAACGAAATCCGCCGCGCGGCCTATAATGCAGTCAAGAAATTCCGCAATGTCACCATCCGCGGCAAGGCCGAAGTCAAAAAAGTTTCGACCGGCGACGTGCATGGAACGATCATGCTGGCAAATGGCGAGAAACTGACCGCGCCCTTGATCGTCGCGGCGGACAGCCGTTTTTCGTCCGCGCGGACGCAGATGGGTATTCCAGTTTCGCTCAAAGATTTCGGCCGCGCCGCCATCGTATGCCGCATGGCGCATGACAAGCCGCATGGCGAGATCGCGCGCGAATGTTTCTTCGACGACTGGACGCTTGCGGTTCTGCCGTTGCAGGGGCGGCAATCCTCGATCGTCATCACGCTACCCGCCGATCAGGCCGGGGATGTAATGGCGATGGCACCCAAAGCTTTCGATGAACGGATTGAAGAGAGTTTCGGCGCGACGCTCGGGCGTCTGAAACTGGTCGGCGAAAAATTCATGTATCCACTCGTCGCGACCTATGCGAGCGATTTTGCCGCGCGGCGTTTTGCGCTGATGGGCGATGCGGCCGTCGGCATGCACCCGGTCACGGCGCACGGCTATAATCTGGGGCTGGCGGGGGCCGATATGCTGGCGGGAGAAATTCGCAATGCCTTGTCGCTCGGCATCGATATTGGCGCGCCGTCGGTGTTGGAGGCTTATGCCCTGAAACATCGCCGTGCGAGCGCGTTCCTGTTCTACGGCACCAACGCGCTGGTCAATGTCTATACCGACAACCGGCCTGCGGCATTGATGCTGCGCGCGGCGGGGTTACGGATTGCAAACCATCTGCCGCCCTTCAAGAAATATGTGACGCGGCAGTTGACGGGCAAAGCAGCTTAAAACGCCGCGACGGTTCCGGCCAGCGCGCCGGCGAACAAAATCATGTTCACAACCATGCCGATAATGAAGCCTTTGGTGCGGCGCTTGGGTTTCTGGTAATAACCGCGGGCGTACAGAATCCGCGAAAAAGCCCAGACCGCCCCGAACGAGGCCGCAAACGGGTCGTCCATCGCGAAGGCCGCGATCCAAAGCAGGGGCAGGTGCAGCATAAGCTGTTCCAGGGTATTTTGCTGGACCCTGAACACGCGGTTGAAAGCTTCGGGGCCCTCGGTGGCCGGGGCGGCCACCTTGTGCTTGCCGCGCGCACGACTGACATTGAGGCTAAGAACCGCATAAATCGCAATGTCGAGTAACGTTACGAAGGCGGTATAAGGTTTGGGCAGCCCCCCGAAATTGGACAAGAAGACGCTCCATGGGTCGATAGGCATTCCCGATTCCTCCTGTGGCAGAGAGACGCTTGCACGGCAGGTTCTTGCACGGCATATTGAGTTTACGATTTTGTCGGCGATTCGCGCAAGATAACGCGCCGCGCGGTTCGGGTGCGGCGAAAGCCCGACGGTTCTTCGCGGTTTGCGACATGTCACGATTTGAGGGTTTGCGAAAAATGACCAAAGCCGCCCGCTGGATGAAAGGCTTCAGGATTCTTCTTCTGGTTGCCGTGATGACGGGCTTCGCCGCGCAGGCCGCGCGCGCCGACGATCTGCCCCTGGCCGCAGCCTCGCCGCTTTCGGGCGTCGCATTCGACGACAAACCTTTGATCCTGCCGGTGCAGCGCAATTTCCAGATGGCGATGCTGACCGCGAGCAGCGAGTTGGGCCGCAGCTGCGGCAAGATGGAAGCCTATGGCTGGCGCATGGGCCAGACCGAACAGGCGCGCGTCAACCAGGTTTTTAACAACACCGTCGACCGGCTGCGGCTGCTCGGCTACGACATCACGCCCGAAACCCTGTCCTCGGTTTCCAGCGACATCACCGTTTTCACCGCCGACCGCAAGGACAGGCATTTCATCTTCTTATGGTCGGCGGGACAGCTGGGGCTCGTCATGACCTTGTGCGAAACCTCGCCGCCATTGATGCCGGCGGGGCAGGTTTCGACGCTCGTGCCCTCGGTGCAGGTCTTCCCGTTCCCCTCCGATATCATTTCGCAGCCGCTCGCCATATTGGGCGAGCGCGAATCCACCCCAAAACCGGCCGCTGACGGCTTCACTCCGGTCGGCAAATGGGAAGGCCGCTATACCTGCTTGCAAGGCTATACGGGGGGTACGCTGACCATCGACCGGCTGCATGGCGAAAATTTCGACGGCACCTTCAGCTTCTACCCGACATCCAGAAACAGATCGGTGCCTCCCGGCTCCTACCATGTTTCCGGCCAGTACGATCCGGTCAGCAAGCGCATCCTGATTAATCCCGGCAAATGGATCAAGCGACCGCCGAATTTCTATAATACCGTCATGGTCGGCAGCTTCTATCCTTCCACCGACAGCCTTAGCGCCGTTTTCGAAGGCGTGACCGGATGCACGAGCTTCGAAGCGCGGCGTTTCGGCGCGCATCCCGTTGCCGCCCATCACGAGCGCCGCCGTGTCCGCCACGCGGCCAAAAAGCAATCCCGCCATTACCGGCATCACACAAAGAAAACCCGCCATAAGCACGAAGCCGCCAAGAAAAAAGCGGTGAAAGAAACGACGGCCAAGCCCGCGAATGCGCAGGATATCGAGGCGGTCGAACGCGAAGAGATCAAAAAGGCTATAGCGGCCGAGCAGGCCAAGAAGGCGGCGGCTCCGGTACAACAGAAAAAGGCAGAAGCGAAAAAGCCCACCCCGTCCGCGCAACCTGCGCAACCGTCAAACCCCGCGAAACCGGCAACCCCGGAAAAGAAAGCGGGCGAGCCTGCACCTATATCCGCCGCCAAATCCGTCATGCCTTTGCCGGAAAGCAAAGTGACGGTTCTCGCGCCAGACGCAAAGAAAGCGGCGGAGATCAAGCAGGAAATCAAGCAAAGCGAAAAAGCCGCCGCACAGGCCAAGCCTTCCATACCCGCTTTGCCGTCTGCCGCAGTGCCGCCTGCGCCCGTGCTGCCCGAGGCGGAAGCGGCGCCGACCAAGGAACCTTCGGTGCCGGCCGAAGACAAAAACGGCGCGCCGCCTGCG
>JAGWKW010000125.1 GCA_028865155.1 Alphaproteobacteria bacterium | reverse complement strand
TGTTGCCGCTCCGGTGCATGCTCAGCTAGTCATCGGTCACGTTAGCGCGCGCCCTTCCCGCAACCCGGCGGAAAAAAAAGGAACCTATATCGTTCATGTGCCCGTTCTCGGCATCAAGGCGGATGACGTCTTGCTGGCGGTCAAATATCCGGGCGCAAGGATCGACATCATCGACAACCGCGCTATGCTCAAGGGCGGCGCCGAGCATTATATCGCCATCGACCATCTGCCGCTCCAGAAAATTCAGGCAATCGCCGCACCTAATGACAACTATCTTATCTTGAGGCTGATAAGCTTAAAAACATCCGAAAAACCAAAAGGCAGGATGTCGCTTGAATTCGTGTATCAGAAGGCAGGCGTCAAAACCGTAGACTTGCCCGTGTACAAAGCTTCCTCTTACGATCCTAATACGCCAACCTACTGGGGAATCCATGGCCCCAAAATCAACGCGCCGCTTCCTACGCACTTGTCCGCCCATAAGGCTTCCTCTATAGCCCCCGCTCCTCCTGCCTCTCAGGGGATCAAGGACACACAAACCAACACACCGCCCGTTGTGCAACAGCCCCATCACTGGTGGTCACACGCGATGGGCATACTCCTTCGTCTTTATCACCACATCCTTGAGCTTCTGTCGAAGAAATGACCGGCGCCACGAATTCGCCAGCATAAATACATAAATAGAAGCAGATGCCTTTTCGCTTGAAAAGCGGGGGGAATCCTATGACTTTGGCGCAAATTCCCGCATTCGATCGAAGGAAACCCCGCCAAATGGCTTCTTATCAACATATCTTTAGCATGAAGCGCGCAGGACGTGCCGGTCGTGCCGGTAAAGAAAAGTCTTAAAGCACTGAATTTGTTGGTATCGCCTGCATCGGGATAGCGTTTTGGAAATTTTGTTGCCTTCGATACGATTCGCAGGCAGCCTTGATGCTAGAGGCGACAAGAGGTCGCCTCCGGGGTGTAGTGACCTCGTTGTTAGCGGTATCTAGCGTTGCCGTCACAAACGCTGCCTTTCGACCATCTAGGGCCGGGAGGCGGCGGCGTATGTCCAAGCCTCGCGGCCAAAGGCCGTCGCAGTCGTCTAACAACGATTCACTAACTCCCGTGCCACCAGAGGGATTTTCTTCTGGTCGGCCTTGTGTCGATGGGGGTTGGCGATGGCGAGAAAAACTGCGCTTTCGGGAAATCCGAAACGATTGAGCAATTTGCTCTTTCTGTCGCTTCTTTTGTCGCTTTTGACGCCGTTCATTTTTTCACCAGCTTACGCTTCCAGCCGAACGTCCGAAGAATACAGAGTCCCCTGGAATTCTCTGTTGCCGGTAAATAGTTTCTTGTATCTCGGCGACCATCTCCCAACCTGCACCGATGCAAAAGCTAATATGTTCGCGTACCGGCGCGATCATACGCTGATGATCTGCACCGGCGGAAAGCACGGTAGTGGCTGGCAACGGGTAGCAATCGATAACGCGAAGCCATGCAAAGCATGTCGCGCGCACTAATCCTTATACTCGCTTTTCTGCTGGCTGCCGTCTCTCCGGCATATGCGCAAACCAACGCCTGTACGGCTATCGCCGCGAATGGCGGCGTGGCGACGATCACCCTGAACAACACGTCTGGCGTAGCCACCTGCTATACGATCACGAACAATGCAAATCAGATTTTGTGTGCCGGAACCGGCGACGCCCAAATGTGGACGAATTTCTACAGCACGCCGCAAGCGAATGTTGTCAAAACTCCGTGCCCGGTATCGTGCAGTTCGCCATGCGGAACGATTTCAAACGGAGCCTGTTGTACCGCCTATGCGAGCCAATATCCTGCTGGCGCATGCACCAGCCAGTCGGAATGCTGTTCCAACGGCACACTGTCACCGAACAACTATTCTTACGCAAGCTGCACGAACGGCTGCACCGGCACACCTTGGGGCAATGTGTCGAGTGGCTACAGCAATACGGCCTATTCTAGCGCAACGCCGCCCGGCCCTTGCTCAAGCTATGCCCAGACGCGAACCTGCACCAATGGCACGATGAGTGGCAGCTATACGGCTACAAGCTGCACGAACGGCTGTACCGGCACCCCGTGGGGTAATGTACCCAACGGTTACAGCAATACCGCTTATGCAAGCTCGAACCCGGTAGGAACGGGATGCACGAGTCAAACGCGCACCTGCTCCAATGGCACGATGAGCGGCAGCTATACGGCCACAAGCTGCTCGCCCGGATGTTCGGCAACAAGCGATACGTGGGCGAACTGCTCTGGTTCCGTCGGCGCGCTGGCTAGCGGACAGAATGAAAACGTAAACAACGGCACCAGCGGCTATAACGGATCGGCCACGGCGACCTGCAGCAGCGGTAGCTGGAGCTATTCGACCGGCTGCTGCCAGGTTAATACGCAGTCTTTCAGCGGCGTCGGAACCGGCGTGTATTGTAACGGCGCCGGCAATAAATGCCTCTATGGATATGGCTCAAACCCCAACGAGGCTGGCTACAACGCCACGACGACTGCGAACGAATTTTGCGTCACCCAAGGGGATTCGTCGAGTTCGTCGATTACATAGGGTGGCAGCGGATGCAACGGCTGCATTTATTACGCCTGGAATGGCTCCTCCTGGGGGCATGTCGGTACAGGCTGTAACGGCTGTACGCCGATTTCTGCCGTCACTTGTACGACTTCGACCTGTAGCGGCTCATGGTGTAATGCCGGTACTGTCAGTTGGGGCGCTGCTTGTTCTTCATCCGTGCCCGCCACGGCCAATGGAGGCGCCGTGGGCGTGAGCTATTCAGGGGCTATTTATAACGGAAGCGGCAGCGCCACTTGCACTAACGGTACTTGGTCCGTTTCTGCCACTTGTACCAGCGGTGGCGATTGCTATCTCTGTTAGCATTCCACGCGGCATTCGCCCGTCCGGGCAGGTTCACTGTTTCGACAACGATTTAGGAAATCACGAGATGCGCACACGAATAACGAAATTCATAGGGCTTTTGACGGCTGTTTTTCTGTTGACGGCCTACGCTGCTCCGGCCCGGGCGCAACTGGTTCTCGGTTCGGCGCATATGCGCCCCTCCGTCAACCCTAAGGAAAAAGCCGGAACTTATATTGTCTATATTCCCGTTACCGGCATTAAGGCCGACGACACGCTGCTGGCAATTCGCTGTCATGGAGCGGCAATCGATATCATCGACAACCGCGACATGCTTAAAGGCGGCATAGAACACTACATCGCAATCAACCATTTGCCGCTTACGGAAATACAATCCATTGCGGCCCCAAACGAAAATTACCTAGTGTTACGTCTGGTAGGCGGGAAATATTTCAAAAAACCGGCGGGCAATTTTTTGCTCACTTTCGTTTATGCGAAAGCCCGCCCCCAGATCGTCCATGTGAACGCCTTTTATCCGCGCCCTGCATTTATCCCTGCAAAACCTGCTCACTGAGGCATAGCGCCCATTCGCCAGTTCCAAAAACCGCTTTTCGCTTGAAAAGCGGGGGAAATCCTGTGACTTTGGCGCAAATTCCCGCATTCGATCGAAGGAAAACCGCTCCAATGGCTTCTTACCAATATATCTATGTCATGAAAGGCCTGTCGAAGGCATGGCCCGGCGGCAAGAAGGTGCTGGACGAGGTCTGGCTGTCCTTCTATCCCGGTGCGAAAATCGGCGTGCTCGGTCCCAACGGCGCGGGTAAATCGACGCTGCTCAAAATCATGGCCGGGCTCGACACGGACTTTTCGGGCGAGGCATGGGTCGCGGAAGGCGCCACGGTCGGCTATCTGCCGCAGGAGCCGCAGCTCGACCCGAAGCTGACGGTCATCGAAAATGTCATGGCGGGTCTGGGCGAGAAAAAAGCCCTGCTCGACCGTTTCGAGGAAGTCAGCACCAAGCTCGGCGAAGTCGAAGACCCCGACGAGATGCAAAAGCTGATCGACGAACAGGCGGAGTTACAGGAAAAAATCGAAGCGCAAAATCTGTGGGATTTGAACCGCAGCATCGAAATCGCGCTCGACGCGCTGCGCTGCCCGCCTGCCGACGCCGACGTGACACATTTGTCGGGGGGAGAACGCCGCCGCGTCGCCCTGTGCCGGCTGCTGTTGCAAAAACCGGATCTGCTTTTGCTCGACGAACCGACCAACCATCTGGATGCCGAATCCATCGCGTGGCTGCAAACCTTCCTCGCCAATTACGCAGGCGCCGTCGTCATGGTCACGCATGACCGTTACTTCCTCGACAATGTCACGGGCTGGATTCTCGAACTCGACCGCGCCAAGGGCATTCCCTATGAGGGTAATTATTCCGCGTGGTTGGAGCAGAAGCAGAAACGGCTCGAACAGGAATCGCGCGACGAAACCGGTCGCCAGAAAACGCTGGCGCGCGAATTGGAATGGATCCGGCAATCGCCCAAAGCCCGTCAAGCCAAAAACAAGGCGCGCATCACCGCCTATGACCAGCTTCTTGCGCAAAGCACGGAAACGACCGCCGACACCGCGCAGATCATCATCCCCGCCCCGCCGCGTCTGGGCAATATCGTCATCGACGCCGAGCATCTGCGCAAAAGCTTCGGCGACCGCCTTTTAATCGACGATCTGTCCTTCAAGCTTCCGCCCGGCGGCATTGTCGGCATTCTGGGGCCGAACGGCGCGGGTAAATCGACTTTGTTCAAAATGATCACCGGGCAAGAAAAACCCGACGATGGCACAATCAAAATCGGCGACACCGTCAAGCTCGGCTATGTCGATCAAAGC
>JAGWKW010000124.1 GCA_028865155.1 Alphaproteobacteria bacterium | reverse complement strand
GGATGGAATCGCCGAAGTGATCGTCGTCATTCCCGCGAAAGCGGGAATCCACGGGTGAGATCAATAATATCTTGATGCCCGCCTACGCGGGCATGACGAAGCGAAGTGAAGCGACCTGAGCGGAAAACTCTAGATGCCGCGCAACGAGAAGGAGCCGCCCTTGGCCGACAGCCCACCGCATGGACTTACCCAGCTTGGCGGACCCGCCCGTCTTCCCGCCAGTCCGGAGGAGGCGGTGCTGGAATGGGTGCCCAATCCGCACCCCGACGCCGACTATCTGGTGCGCTTCACGACGCCCGAGTTCACCGCGCTCTGCCCGGTGACGGGGCAGCCCGACTTCGCGCATCTGGTGATCGACTATGTTCCCGACGCGCGGCTGGTGGAGAGCAAGTCGCTGAAGCTCTACCTCGCCAGCTTCCGCAACCACGGCGCCTTCCACGAGGACTGCACGCTGGCCATCGCCAAGCGGCTTCGCGAGGTGCTGGCGCCGCGCTGGCTGCGCATCGGCGGCTACTGGTATCCGCGCGGCGGCATGCCCATCGACGTCTTTTTTCAGAAGGGTAAACTGCCTTCCGGCGTCGCCGTGCCCGACACCGGCGTCACCCCTTACCGGGGTAGGGGATAACATATTGTGATATATACTGTTTTATCGTCTTTTTGCCCCAAAATTCAGTAGTGTTTTTCCCGCCTTTTGGCTAGAATGGAAGCCAGATTCGCTGATGCCGTTTTTGCCATATCTGGCAGTGGGTTAGCGGCCATTTTATGCCTTCAAAAAGAACCGAAAAAGCAATGAGCCAGTCGACAGCCGAAAACATCCCCGCAGACCAGAGTTATGGCGCGGATTCCATCACCGTTTTGCGTGGCCTCGATGCCGTGCGCAAACGCCCGGGCATGTATATCGGCGACACCGACGACGGTTCCGGCCTGCATCACATGGTCTATGAAGTCGTCGACAACGCGGTCGACGAATCCCTGGCGGGGCATTGCACGCGCATCGACGTGATTTTGAACGCCGACGGTTCCTGCACCGTGCGCGACAACGGGCGCGGCATTCCGGTCGACATTCATTCCGAAGAAGGCGTCTCGGCGGCCGAAGTCGTCATGACCCAGCTTCACGCGGGCGGCAAATTTAATCAGAATTCGTATAAAGTCTCGGGCGGCTTGCACGGCGTCGGCGTTTCGGTCGTCAACGCGCTGTCCGACATTCTCGACCTGCGCGTCTGGCGGCAGGGCGCGGAATGGGCGATGCGTTTCAGGAACGGCGAGGCCGAAGCGCCGCTCAAACAAACCGGAACGTCCGACAAAACCGGCACGGAAATCACCTTCCTGCCTTCGCCTGCGACCTTCACCAAAACCGAATTCGATTTCGGCACGCTCGAACACCGTTTGCGCGAACTGGCGTTTTTGAATTCGGGCGTCAATCTGAACCTGACCGATGCGCGCGGGGTCGAACCGAAATCCGTCCAGCTTCACTACGAAGGCGGGCTGCAGGAATTCGCCAAGTGGCTCGATAAATCCAAGCAGCCGGTACACGAAACCCTGTTCGCGCGGAAAGAGCAGGACGGCATCACGGTCGAATGCGCGATGCAATGGAACGACAGCTATCACGAAAATATGCTGTGCTTCACGAACAACATTCCGCAAAAAGACGGCGGCACGCATCTGGCCGGGTTCCGCGCCGCGCTGACCCGCGCGGTTAACAATTACGCCGAAAGCAGCGGGCTTTTGAAGAAAGACAAAATCGCTTTGTCCGGCGAGGATATGCGCGAAGGCCTGACCTGCGTGTTGTCGGTCAAGGTTCCCGACCCGAAATTCTCGTCGCAGACGAAGGAAAAGCTGGTCTCCTCCGAAGTCAAACCGGCGGTCGAATCCGTGATCGGCGAAATGCTCAACACATGGTTCGAAGAACACCCGTCCGACGCCAAGAAAATCGTCGGCAAGGTGGCGGAAGCTGCGGCGGCGCGCGAAGCCGCGCGCAAGGCGCGCGAATTGACGCGGCGCAAAGGAGCGCTCGACCCCAACTCGCTGCCCGGAAAACTGGCCGACTGCCAGGAACGCGATCCCGCGCTTTCGGAACTGTTCATCGTCGAAGGCGACTCGGCAGGCGGTTCGGCGAAACAGGGCCGTTCGCGCAGCACGCAGGCGATTTTGCCGTTGCGCGGCAAAATCCTGAATGTCGAGCGCGCGCGCTTCGACAAAATGCTGTCCTCGGCCGAAATCGGCACGCTCATCACCGCCATCGGCTGCGGCATCGGGCGCGAGGAATTCAACCCCGACAAGGCGCGTTACCACAAAATCATCATCATGACCGACGCCGACGTCGACGGCAGCCATATCCGCACTTTGCTTTTGACCTTCTTCTTCCGCCAGATGCCCGAACTTATTTCGCGCGGCTACATCTATATCGCGCAGCCGCCGCTGTACCGCATCAAGAAGGGCAACGCCAAAGAACGTTACCTGAAAAACGACGAAGCGATGGAAACCTACCTGACCTCTTCCGGCGTCGAAGACGCGACGCTGACGCTGCATGACGGCAAATCCTATGCAGGCGACGATCTGCGCAAACTGATCGAACGCGCCCGCGCGACCAAAGCGGCGATAGCCGCGCTCGCGCGCAAAGTCGGACACGCGACCGTGGTCGAACAGGCGGCCATCGCCGGGGCTTTGGCCTCGGCGCTGACCGCCGACCCCGAGCATGCGGCGGAAGCGGCCACCTATGTCGCCAAACGGCTCGATGCGCTGTCGGACGTAAAAGATCGCGGCTGGAAAGGCGAGGCGTTCAAGGGCGGTTTTGCGCTGAGCAGGACGCGCCACGGCGTGACGCACCGCTATGTGCTGGACGGCGACACGCTGCGTTCGGCCGAAGCGCGCAAGCTCGATGCGATGACGCCCGATTTGCAAAGCTGGTTCCAGTCGCCCGCGAAACTCGCGATCAAGGATAAAGTTTCGACCCTCAACGGCCCGACCGCTTTGGTCGAGGCGATCTGGGACCATGCCAAACAGGGGTTAACGGTGCAGCGTTACAAAGGCCTTGGCGAAATGAATCCGGACCAGCTGTGGGAAACGACGCTCGACCCGCAAGTGCGCACGCTGCTTCAGGTCAAGGTGCAGCAGGCCGACACGGCGGAAGAAGTCTTCTCAACCCTGATGGGCGACGTCGTCGAACCGCGCCGCGAGTTTATCCAGGCCAACGCCCTCGACGCCGTGATCGACGCCTAAGCTTTATTACCTATTCCCGCGCGCCAGCATCGAAAGCGGCGGCTGGCCGTTGCCATTCCCGTTGGCATTCATATCGGTCAATTCGATCGGATAATCGCCGCTGAAACACGCGTCGCAGAATTGCGGCGCGCCCGCGTTGCGCTTGGTCTCGCCCATCGCGCGGTACAGCCCGT
This sequence comes from Alphaproteobacteria bacterium, assembly GCA_028865155.1. Lineage (GTDB taxonomy): Bacteria > Pseudomonadota > Alphaproteobacteria > UBA9219 > UBA9219 > CAIXLI01. Next base: position 1,352 of record JAGWKW010000124.1, on the reverse strand, counting down.
CCATCGAAATAAACGACAAACTATCCGCGCCGATGAATTTGCGCATTTCCTCGACCGTATATTTGTGCGCCAGAAGCTTGTCCGCTTCCGGCGTATCGACGCCGTAAAAGCAGCTATGGCTCGTCGGCGGGGACGAGATGCGCATATGCACTTCCTTCGCGCCTGCGGCGCGGAGCATCTCGACAATCTTCACCGACGTCGTGCCGCGCACGATGCTGTCGTCGACCAGAACGACGCGCTTGCCTTCGATGAAGCGGCGGTTGGCGTTGTGCTTCAGCTTGACGCCCAGATGGCGGATGCGGTCGGTCGGCTGGATGAAGGTGCGGCCGACATAATGGTTGCGGATGATGCCGAGATCGAAGGGGATGCCGCTTTCGCCCGCATAGCCGATGGCGGCGGGCGTGCCGGAATCCGGCACCGGCACCACGATATCGGCCGCGACCGGCGACTCGTGCGCCAGCTCGACGCCGATGCGTTTCCTCATCTCATAGACCGAGCGGCCTTCGACCGAGCTGTCGGGGCGCGCGAAATAGATATATTCGAAGATGCAGAACCGGTGCGGCTTCGACGCGAACGGCGTAAAGCTCTGCACCGTCTTGCCGTCGAGGACGACCATCTCGCCCGGCTCGACATCGCGGACGAAATCGGCGCCGATGATATCGAGGGCGCAGGTCTCGCTCGCGAGAATCCAGGCGTCGTCCTGCCGGCCGAGCACCAGCGGGCGCACGCCGTGAGGATCGCGCACGCCGATCAGAAGGTTGCCGGCCATGCCGATGATCGAATAGGCGCCTTCCACCTGGCGCAGGGCCTCGATCAGCCGGTCGATGGCGCCGCCGCCGCGCGCGACCGCCATCAAATGGATGATCACTTCGGTGTCGCAGGTCGAACGGAACAAACAGCCGCGCTTCACCAGCTGCTTATGCAGCGTATAGGCGTTGGTGAGATTGCCGTTGTGGGCAAGCGCGAAGCCGCCGAACTCGAAATCGGCGAAGAAAGGCTGCACGTTGCGGATGGCGGTTTCGCCGGTCGTGGCATAGCGCGTATGGCCGAGCGAAAGCGATCCCGTCAGCTTGCCGATCACGTCCTCGGAATTGAAATTTTCGCCGACATGGCCGATCGCATGATACGAATGGAAGTGCTCGCCGTCGAAGCTGACGATGCCGGCGGCTTCCTGTCCCCGATGCTGGAGCGCATGCAGGCCGAGCGCCGTCATGGCGGCGGCGGATTCCTTGCCGATGATGCCGAACACGCCGCACTCCTCGCGCAGCTTGTCGTCGTCGAAGGGATCCGTCGTCGGCATCATGGCGATTTGCCCTGCGGCTGGTTGATGAGCTGGTCGAGGCCCGAGCGGG
>JAGWKW010000123.1 GCA_028865155.1 Alphaproteobacteria bacterium | reverse complement strand
TACCCGGTCAAACCCCTAAAAAGGAATTATCCGCGCACCATCGTTTTGGCCGGGTCTTTATGCGCCTGATTAATGATTTCCTGTGCGATTTCCTGAACCACGACGGCCATGGCGCCGGATTCGACTTCGCCTTTTTCGGTGCGCAAGACGACGCGGCGGCGGACTTCGGAGCGCGCCGAACCGCCGGGGAAGAACCGCGCCAGAAGCTGCCGCGCGCCCGGCGCGCCGAGTGCGGTGTAAAGCGTATTGCGCAGCATAACGTCTTCGACCGATGTCGACAGCGCCCATAATTCGATGGGGCCCAGCGTATTGACCAGATGCTGCTCGTACCGGCCTTCGTTGGTGGAGAGCAGTAGTAGTACCGGCGCGCCCGTTGCGCGCGGGCCCGTCAGCCGGTAGCGCATGACCCAGCGCGCAGTATCGGACAGGCCGAAACGTTCGGCGGTGTCGGCGATGGCGCGGTCGGAAACAGCGGTGCCGCAAATCCACACGCCGGTGGCAAGATCGACCATATCCTTGGTGAAATCGTCGAGCAGTTGCGATGCCAGTACGATCTGCACGCCCCATTTACGGCCTTCGCGCACGTCGCGGATGACCTGCGCGCGCACGGCGGTCGTTTTGCTGGTGCGGTGGAATTCGTCGAAACAGATGCGTTTGGGCGTTTCGCGAATGTCGCGAATGCGCGCTTCATGATAGGTGCGGTATTTTTCGGGAACCGAACGCAGCATGTCGGGGCCAAGCCACCATGACCTGACCATCGCGTGGCGGGCAAGCATGTACATGATCGCGGTCTGCCGGTCGGCATTGGCGTCGCCCTGCGGCGCGACATCCTGCAAATCGACCGCGACGACGCGCGCGCCGCCGATGTCATAACGCGTGACCGAGGCCAAAATGGGGAATTCGCGCACCGCACTCGCGATCATGCGCTCGAAGGCGTGAATAACGGATTCCGCCGACGCGCCGATCTGCGTTTCTTCCAGAAGTGCGCGGATCTGCGGTCTGCGTGCGGCGGTGACGGCGTCGACCAGAGTCGGCGCGGCATGGCGCTGCGCCAGCATGGCTTCGTGATGCGCGCCTTTCTCGAACAGCGCGTCGACAACATCCCACCAATAGGGATCGGTCGGCAGATGGATGTCGTATTTGGCAATGGCCTCGTCGACGTCGGTTTCGATCCGCACAAGATAGGGGCGCGGTTCGGTGTTCGCGCCGCTGTCGTCGCGCCAACGATACATCTCGTCAATGCAAAGGCCGACCAGCTGCGTCATGCCGTCATAGGATTCCATCTGCCCCGGCGGCGTGCAAAGCAGGGTGATCAGCTCGGTCAGGTACGCGCGCTCTTCGGGCAGGGGATAGCGGCAGCCCAGTTGCGTGTCGAACGGGTTGATGGCGTAATCGGGCGTCATGCGCAGCTTGAAATGCAGCGCCTCATGGCGGCGTTCGAGCGGCAATGCATCGCGGATCAGCGAAATCAGCCCGGCCGAAGACGGGCCGATATCAAGCACGGCGACATAAGGCAGGCGCGCGGTGCCCGCCGACAGAATGGTGCCGAGATTGAGCGCGTTCATCAAAACGGATTTACCCGCACCCGGCTGCGCAAAAATCAAATCGAACCACAGCGATGTCAGGTTCGACCCCGACTGGTACGGCCACATGCGTCCATCGGCGGTGCGGAAAATGACCGAGCCTTCCTGGAACGGCGAGCTTGCGCGCTGCCAGGGCAAAAGCTTGACGGCTTCATGAAACGGCAGGACGACTGGCGGCGCGGTCGACGCGCAGGCGATGCCGAGCGCCGAAGACAGAACGACTTCCAAAGGATCGCCGCCTGCGCTCGATGCCTGACAATAGCCCCACGCTTCGACAGCCTGCGTCAGTGCGCCGACGCGGGATTCGATCAGCTTGCGGTCGTTCTGCGGTGCATAGGTCGCAAGCGACACCCGCATCTTCACGACAGGCTCGCTTTGCGACAGTTTTTGCAGGGCAAGCAGCGACTCGCGGATCTGCTTGTTGACTTGGTTGGTGAAGCCCAAAACGCCTGCGGCAAAGGCGCGAAATGAGGAGCCTTGCACGCCTGCGCTTTCGATCAAGAACGACATGCGGAACGGCACATCGTTATCGATCAGGCGCGCGAGAAGCTGCGGGAAAGGTGATGGCTCGGCGGGCGCAAGCGTCATATCGACCCCGCCCCATAAAAGCGAGCCGATGCGCACGGTGCTGGGCGAAGTCACGGCGGCGTCGCCGGTACAGATCTGGCGGCGCAAAGGCGGCCATAACAGGTCGGACGCATCGTTCCTGCCATGCTGCGGCGCGCGCGGCAGCACAGGATCGCCGGGCAGGTTGGCGCGCCAGTCTTCGTGCCCCAATTGCGGGTAAAGGCTCGACCGCACGGCGGCCAAGGCTTCATGGGTCGACAGCACTTCGATTTTCATCCCGATTTCTTCGAGCGCCGAAGCAATCGAAGAGACATAGCTTTTATGCCGCGAGCGCAGCGCTTCGAGCGCCTGCATTGGAAACTGTGCGTCCGATGCTACGGCCCATTTTTTCTTGCCGCGCTGCTTGAGCGCGGCGGACAGTTCGGCGGGCGTCAGGACGGAAGGCCGCGTCCACAGCGCGAGATAGATTTCTTCATGCGCCATGAAACGCGCCAGATGGCGGCGGCGTTCGTTGAGCAGATCGCCGACATCGAGCTCCATCGCGCGCGCGGCACTGCGGTTGCTTTTCATGACGCGCTCGATGTCCTGATCGACGGTGGACGGGTCGCGCATGAAATAGACCTGCATCGCATAGCCGGGGCGGTCGAAGCGCGAACCGAGCTTGAGTGTCGCCTGATCGATGATCCAGGCATATTCGGTGTCGCCGATGATCTGGCGCGCGCCGAACATCTTGACGAGGCTGACCAACGACCCGTCGCTGGCGACCAGCGTGATGCGGTCGTCGGCGGTTTCGAGCTGAATGAAGGACTCGACCGGCTGGCGCAGGCTCATCATCAGCGAAGCGAAGGTTTGGTCGAAGATTTCGAGCATCGGATGCGGATAAATACGGATACAAGGGACGTTTTTAGGGAATCATCCATCAATCTAGCCGGAATTTTATGAAGAAATAACTAAGATAAAATTATGAAAATTCCTGAAAAGGCAAAGGGTTGGCTCGCGCCAACCCTTGCGGTTTTCCGGCATCTGTTTTTGCCGGGCGCTTTCTGTTTTCACGCCTTGTTCTTGGCCAGATCGGACAGCTGCCGCTGTAAAGCCGCGATTTTATTTTGAACGTCGTCGCCCGTCACCGCGTTTTGCGCCACGGCCTTGTCGCTTTCGGGTGTGGGCACGATCATGGGTTTTTTTTTCGGCGCGGACAGGCTGGGCGAAGGGGTAAAGGCATCCTCTTCGGCTTTTTCCTGCGCATCGGTTTTCGATGCCGGCGCGGCCGCTTCGGTTTCTGCGGGCGCTTCTTCCGGCGCGGTTTCGGCATGGATGGAACCGTCGGGCGCTGCACCCCCTTGCATGCCGAACGGCGTGAACATTTTCATCGTGCGTTCGAACATGGCCATGTTCTGCTTGCTCATCTGCTCCAGCGTGCTGCCGAACGGGAACATGCCGCCGAAGGTGGTCTGGAAATAATCGCGGATCTGCTCCTGATTCTTGGTCAGGGCCTGCATGCTGTGTTCCAGATATTTCGGCACCAGCCATTGCATATTGTCGCCGTAAAATCCGATCAGGCGGCGCAGGAAGCTGATCGGCAGCAGATTTTGCCCCGACTTGCCTTCTTCCTCAACGATGATCTGGGTCAGAACCGAGCGGGTGATATCTTCGTTGCTCTTGGCGTCGTAGACGTTGAACTCGGTGCCTTCCTTAACCATTTGGGCGAGGTTCTCGAGGGTCACGTAAGTGCTGGTCGCCGTGTTATAGAGGCGGCGGTTGGCGTATTTCTTAATGACCACAGTCTCGTTATTGGACGCGCTCATGGCGAAGAACCTCTTATGGTTAACCAATGGTTAATTTCTGACAGGTTACGAGGCGGAATTCAAGTGTTTTATTAAAGAGAGCGCCAAAATCCCATATTCAAAGGGTCCAATAATGAGTTGAGGCAAGGCCGGGAACGCCCTTCACCTGACCGGGTATCTATGCTTTTATCGTTCCATGACGGCCAGCCAACCCGATTTTTCCGACCTGAACGCCCTCGCTATCGAGGCCTGCGATATGTGGCAGGAACACCTGTCCACGCTGGCCAACGACCCGGCGGCACGGGCGGAACTGACGCGCTTTCTCGAGCCGCAACGCCGCCTGTTCGCGGATTGGGCGGCGATGATGCAAAAAGGAGCGTTTCACACCGGCAATAAAGACGCAACGCAGCAGGGGGGAGGCCAGCATGACGACAGCAGCCAACGCAGCCCGCATACGGGAGATGCCGGAGGAGCAGGCACCGCACCCGCCAACGAAACTGCACCGCCATCGCGCGGCGATGACGCTGGCGACGACCCTCTCCGCGTTGCTCAACTTGCCTACCGTCTGGCCGAGCTTGAAAAGCGCGTTGCCGCTCTCGAATCCGGAAACGGGGCGGGGGCCGCTGGTCCGCCTCGCCGAACTCAGCGCGCAACATCCTGACCTTACCCCCTATTTGACCCGCGAAATGGCGCTGCGCGCGCGGCGTTACATGAACGGCGTCGCGCTTTATCGCAACCATCCGGCACAGCGTCCGCCCGAAACTTTTCCCGTGGTCTGGCAATCAGGTTCGACGCTTGTGCGCGATTATACGCAGCATGCGGTACAGAGC
>JAGWKW010000122.1 GCA_028865155.1 Alphaproteobacteria bacterium | reverse complement strand
ATCGATCGTTGCATGCAAAGCCGTCACCGCGCGCCGCATCGCTTCCATGCTGGCCTGTAAAATATTGATGCGGTCGATTTCGGCGGCATTGGCTTCCGCAATCGCATGCGGGCATAAGTCGGTCAGCGGTGCGAACAACCGCTCGCGCGCGGCGGCGGTCATTTTTTTGCTGTCGCGGATTTGCGCGAGGAACTTTTCCGGAAAATCGCGCGGCAGGACAAGCGCAGCTGCCACCACGGGTCCGGCCAATGGCCCGCGCCCGACTTCGTCCACGCCGCAAACGACCTTGCCTGAGTCGCGTCCGAAGCGCGTTTCGTATGAAAAATCGGGCATAAGAAGAATCCTGCGACTCCCCAGAATTAGCAACAAACGCCCAAAAACAAGAAGCAAAAAAAACTATTGTGCGTTCCGGCGAATGGGTTAGGATTGGCCCCACGCGAACCGAGCAGGACTGAAGGAATCAGCCGCCTTTATCGCATATATAAAAAGCCGACATCGCCGCGCCAAAAAATAAGGGCGAGACATATAACAAGGCGCAAAGCGGCATGAATGAACCATAACCAGGAACGGATAAAGCACATGAGACAAGGCCCGAACGGAAGACGTCCGCGCAACCGTCATCATAACGGCAATGGCAATGGCAACGGCAATGGCGGGGGAGGCGGCAATTCTGGCGGCAACCGTCCGCGCTCGGCGGCTTCGCTCCGGCATCAATCGTTCGACAGTAATTGCGGCGACATGCGCGTGCGCGGCAATGCTTGGCAGGTCTGCGAGAAATATCAGGCGCTCGCGCGCGATGCCACTTCGTCGGGCGACCGCGTTGCGGCTGAAAACTACCTCCAGCATGCCGAACATTATTTCCGCATCATCGAGGCGATCAACGAAGCTACTGCGGCCGAGCAGCGCCAACGCGGCGTTCCGTTCGATGGCCAGCAGCCGCCGATGCCGAACAATTATTACGGCGCGGACGGATCGCAGCCCCAGCCCGGCGGCGAGCCTAACGGCAATGCGCAGCCTCAGCCCGCGCAGGCCGAAGTGACGGCGGCGCGCGCCCCCCAGCCTGCCGCTTTTTTCACGCAGGAAGAAATCGACGAGCATAACCGAAGCGAGAACAGGCCGCTCGCCGCCGCGCGCTAAACGACAAGGGACATGATTGAGACCGTTACCTTCGGCTGCCGCCTCAACATTTCCGAGTCCGAGCGCATGCAGCGCATGGCCGCCGCCGCAGGGCTGACCGATGCGGTCATTGTCAATACCTGCGCGGTGACCGCCGAAGCCGAACGTCAGGCCGGGCAGGCCATTCGCCGCCTGAAACGCGAAAAGCCGCAGGCGCGCATCATCGTAACCGGCTGCGCGGCGCAGATCGACCCGGAAAAATATGCGGCGATGCGCGAAATCGATCACCTTATCGACAATGACGAGAAATTAAACCCGGCAAGCTTCGCGAAACTTTCCGGCCAGCCCGCCACGCTTGAAAATTCGGCCTTGCCGCCGCCCGCCGAAGCCGCGATGCAGCGCGCCTTTATCCAGATTCAAAATGGCTGCAATCATCGCTGCACTTTCTGCATCATTCCGTACGGACGCGGCGCGTCGCGCTCGCTGCCGTCGCCTGAAATCGCCGCGCAGACGAAAACACGCATGGCCGAAGGTTTCAATGAAATCGTCCTGACCGGCGTCGATATCGCATCCTATGGGCGCGACCTGCCGGATACGCCATCCCTCGGCGCGATGATCCGCAACCTTCTTGCCGCCGTGCCGGATTTGCGCCGCCTGCGCCTGTCCAGCCTCGACCCCGCCGCCATCGACGGAGATTTGTGGCAATTGATCGCCGACGAACCACGCCTGATGCCGCACCTGCATCTGAGCCTGCAGGCGGGCGATGATATGGTGCTGAAACGCATGAAGCGTCGCCATTCGCGCGACGATGTTTTGCGCCTGTGCGACCGCGCGCGGAATTTACGTCCCGACATCGTTTTCGGCGCGGACATCATCGCGGGCTTTCCGACCGAAAGCGACGCGATGTTCGAAAACACTTATAATCTCGTCGAACAATGCGGCCTGACATGGCTGCACGTCTTTCCCTATTCTGCGCGCAAAGGAACCCCGGCCGCGAAAATGCCGCAAACCCACGGCAGTTTGCGCAAAGAACGGGCAGAACGTTTGCGTGCGTTCGGCGAAAGCGCGGCGCGGCGGCATTACGAGGCTTTGATCGGTCGGAAGACGGAAGTGTTGGTCGAAAAGAACGGCATTGGCTGCACGCCGCATTTCGCCAAACTTAAATTGCGGGGCGACGCGCGGGTCGGCGAAATCGTCGCGGCGCATTGCATCGGAATAGAACAGGCAAAGGTTTTATAGATGTCCGACACGCAATCGAAACTCGGCTTTTTATCGCGCTTGCACGAAGGGTTGCAGCGCAGCTCGGCAAAAATCGGCGGCGGCATCGCGGGCGTTTTTACCAAACGCAAGCTCGACGACGAAGCGTTGCAGGAACTCGAAGAGATTTTGATCGCCGCCGATCTCGGTCCTTCGACGGCGGCAAAACTGGTCGCGGAATTCGGCAAAAGCCGCTTTGGCAAGGATGTCACGGGTGAAGAAGTCAGGGCCGCGCTCGCGGAACAGATTGCCTCAATCCTGCGCCCGGTCGCGAAGCCGCTCGACATCGATTTTGCGCACAAGCCTTTCGTCGTTCTTGTCGTCGGCGTCAACGGCGCGGGCAAAACGACGGCCATCGCCAAATTCGCGCAAAGCTATATCGACCACGGGCTGAGCGTGACTTTGGCCGCCGGGGACACGTTCCGCGCCGCCGCGGTCGAGCAGCTTAAAATCTGGGGCGAACGCACGGGCGCGGAAGTCATGGCTGCAGAACAGGGCGGCGACGCTGCCGCGCTGGCCTATCAATCGCTCGAACGTGCCAAACAAAATGGCAGCGACATATTGATGGTCGACACGGCGGGGCGCCTGCACAATAAAAACGATTTGATGCAGGAACTGGCCAAGATTGTTCGCGTCATCAAGAAACTCGATCCATCCGCGCCGCACGCGACGATCTTAACGCTCGACGCGACCACGGGGCAAAACGCCCATGCGCAGGTCGAAGCTTTCAAGGAAATGACCGATGTCACGGGGCTGGTCGTGACCAAGCTCGACGGATCGGCCAGAGCCGGAGTCGTCGTCGCGCTGGCCGACAAATTCAAATTGCCCATTTATGCTGTCGGCGTCGGCGAAAAAGCTGGGGATTTGCAGCCTTTTATCGCGGAAGATTTTGCCAAGGCACTGATGAATAAAGCGAAATAAACACGTTGCCGCAAGTATTTGCCATGCCTAGTGTGCCGGCTTAAAGGCGCGTTTTTCATTACACGCGGCCAATCGAAATGGAACCACGGGCTGCTTTGGGATACGGATTATGGACAACAGGCACTTCCTCTTTTCCTTCCCGCGAACCGAGGCTGGCAAAGCCGAAGAGAATCGCTTGCGTGAGGCTTTCGGCTGGAATACCGGCGAGGCTATGCGTAACTGTGTCGATTTTGCATATGACCTGTTGCCCTATTTTATGCCTAGCACAACAGCGAGAATGGGGCTTCTTGTCATGGATGCCGACACCCGCGAGGTTCATCCCATCGTCCTTACCGATTATTTCGATTTCAAAAATCATTCTACGCTGCGCGCAAAGACGCGCTACAGATTGATGATCCAATGGAAAAAAATGGGCGTGCTGACGATCCCAGTGCTCGATGTCAGGCTAAAAGAGCACAAGCTCGTGCTTCCGGCGGAAAAAATTTCCAGGCTGCGCAAGAGATTCGGCGTGCCGAAAAATGCGGATGCGGTCAAATTGGCCTATGCCATTGCCATGGCGGCCAATGAATTCAGCGCTTGCCCTGAAAAAGAAGACCCTCACGTAACCGTTATTTTGAATGTGTCGAGTTGCCGTGAAATCCCGCTGCATCGCGGGGACACTCCTCGCCCCCCTGTGCTGAAGCCGTTGAAACTACGGGTGGCATAAAATCTTTCTTAATCTATTGACGCGATAATACGGGGCAGAGGAATGTCTATGTCCCCCAAGCCCTTTCTACCGACCACCCCAAGCGAAGCCGAACTGTTCGCCGACCCGCATCAGGCGGTTGCGCGGGTGCGCGAAATCTACGACGCCAACACCGCTTACTTGCGCGAGCGGTTTCAGGAAATGGCCTCCGGCGACCTGCCCGAAGGCAGGGTCAGCGCCTATTATCCTTATGCCGCGATCACGACCGAAGTGCCGACGCATATCGACACGCGCCTGTCCTTCGGTTTCGTGCCGGGGCCGGGGCGTTACGTCACGACGCTGACGCGGCCCGACCTGTTTTGCGACTATTACACCAAGCAGTTCGAGCTGCTGATGAAAAACCACAAGGTTCCGGTCGAAATCGGCGTCAGCAGTTCCGTTATTCCAATTCATTTCGCTTTCAGCGACGGCGTCCATGTCGAAGGGCAGCTCGACATGGCGCGGCTCGCCATGCTGCGGCAAATCTTCGACATGCCCAGCCTCGCCGACATCGACGACAGTATCGCCAACGGCACCTATCCCTATCTGGCGGGCGAAGAAAACCCGCTGGCCCTGTTCACCGCGCCGCGCGTCGATTATTCGCTACACCGGCTGCGCCATTACACGGGCGGCGACCCCGGCCATTTCCAGAATTTCGTGATCTTCACGAACTACCAGTTCTATGTCGACGAATTCCTGCGCATGGGGCAGGAGATCATGAGCAAGGCAGGCGACTCCCGGCAGGCGGCCTACCGCAAATCCTATCTCAAGCTGGTCGAACCGGGCGGTTACACGACCCATAACGCGAACCTGTCGGA
>JAGWKW010000121.1 GCA_028865155.1 Alphaproteobacteria bacterium | reverse complement strand
TGGTGCCCAGGAGAAGACTCGAACTTCCACGACCTTGCGGCCGCTAGCACCTGAAGCTAGTGCGTCTACCAATTTCGCCACCTGGGCTCCGTTCCAAGGCGTTAAAAACGCCCCAAAGCAGGAGCGCGGTAGTAACCCGGAAAGAGGTTACAAGTCAAGGCGGGAAGGACGCGCTTTACAAAGAGGTTTTTCGCTTGTTATAGAGCCCCCTATACGAAAACATGCCGTTGCGGCTTATATTTTTACATTTTAGTGATCTGGATCCATTATGAAGAAACGCAAAATCCTATCTCTGCCGTTAAGCGCCTTTGCGGCTGCCGCCTATCTTGCCGCCACGCCGTGCGCCTATGCGCTTCAGGCAACAGGTCATGTTTATGCTCCCTACGGCAACGAATCCGACCTGAACATCTCAAGCATGTCGGAATGCCCCAAGATCGTCACGAGTTTCGGTTCGACCCGCGCTCAAGGAAACTGGTTCCGCGTTGTTTGTACTGATGATGACGGAAAGTCGGCCATTTTTATTTGTCGCCCCTACGACAATTGGACCGACCCGGAAGTCTGGCAGGAAGTAGCCAGCCTCAAATTCAAGGATGGCTCCAGCATCAGCGAATACCAACGCCTTCCCCGCCTGCAAGATGTCCAAGGCACGATTGCGGATTGTCCTATCGTATCATTGCCGCGCCCCTAACAAGCCGTTTGCCGTCAAAGGCGCGGCACAACCGCTTCGACTGCCGGGCAATGTCTAACAGCATCCAGGTTATGGGCATAAACGGTCAGCGCATCCCTTGCCAGATCGGCAAGGGCCGCATCGCTTATGTTCCATGCGCCATCCGCCGCTTGGTTTCCATTTTCGACACACAAATCGATAACCATTTCCGGCGATACTTCGATTTCCGCACCGTTCTTTTTGCGTAACCGATGGGATTGCCCGGTGTCGTTCAAAGCGAAGCTGGTTCTGCTCTGATCGGCCTGATAAGGATCGTCAGGCTTGAAAAGTAAAAGCAGCCGCTTCGCTTCAAGGTCGGCCAGCATCGGCGCGACGGCCTTGGCTTGTTCCCCTGCCAAGCTGCCGGTATTGGCGTCGTCATGCAGCCATGCGCATACACGCTCGAACAAACTCTCGCTCGCCTGCGCAGGTTGTTTTGTAATTTCTTTGGATGCGGCGTTTTGCGTCACGCGCTTATCTCTCCGCCCAATAATTCGGCGCTTCGGCGGTAATCTGCACGTCATGGACATGGCTTTCGCGCAGGCCTGCGCCGGTGATGCGGACGAATTCGGACTTGCTTTGCAGATCGGCGATGGTCGCGGCGCCGGTATAGCCCATCGCCGCGCGCAAACCGCCCATAAGCTGATGGATGATCGCCTGAACCGACCCTTTATATGGCACGCGGCCTTCGATGCCTTCGGGAACCAGCTTGCCCGGATCGCTGTTGTTCTTCTGGAAATAACGGTCGGCCGACCCGCCCGCCATCGCGCCGACGCTGCCCATGCCGCGATAGGATTTGTACGAACGGCCCTGATACATGACGACATCGCCCGGCGCCTCGTCGGTTCCGGCGAACATCGACCCCATCATGACCACATCCGCCCCGGCCGCGATGGCCTTGGCGATCTCGCCCGAATAGCGGATACCGCCGTCGGCGATACACGGAATGTCTTTCTTGCGGCAAGCTTCGGCCACATCCATGACCGCCGTCAGTTGCGGCACACCGACGCCCGCGACGATGCGGGTCGTGCAGATCGAACCCGGGCCGATACCGACCTTGACCGCATCCGCACCCGCGTCGATCAGCGCCTTGGCCGCGTCGGCGGTGGCGATATTGCCCGCGATGATCTGCGTGCCGTTGGATAATTTCCGCACGTCGCGCACCTGCTGCAACACGCGCGCGGAATGGCCGTGCGCAGTATCGACGACGATGACATCGACATCCGCATCGACCAATGCTTCGGCGCGCGTCAGCCCATCCGGCCCGGTGCCGATTGCGGCAGCGGCGCGCAGCCGTCCCTTGGCATCCTTGCAGGCATGGGGGAAGGCTTGCGCCTTTTCGATATCCTTGACGGTGATCAGGCCGATGCAGCGATAAGCATCATCGACGACCAGAAGCTTTTCGATGCGGTGCTTGTGCAGCAAGGCGCGCGCCTCGCCGTTGCCCACCCCTTCACGCACGGTGATGAGGTCTTTCGTCATCAGCTCCGACACCGGCTGGTTCATATCGGTGGCAAAGCGTACATCGCGGTTGGTGATGATGCCGACCAGTTTCCCGGAAGGTTGCTCGACCACCGGGATGCCGGAAATCTTGTAATCGGCCATCAGGCGTAGCGCGGACGACAAAGGTTCGGTCGGCGCAATCGTGATCGGGTTGACCACCATGCCGGATTCATAACGTTTGACGCGGCGGACTTCCTCAGCCTGCTGTTCCGGCGTCATATTGCGGTGAATGACGCCGATCCCGCCTGCCTGCGCCAAAGCGATGGCAAGACCGCTTTCGGTCACGGTATCCATCGCGGCGGAAAGAAGAGGGATGCCGAGCGTAATATTGCGGGTCAGGCGCGTTTCGGTCTTGACGTCTGCCGGAAGCACGGAAGATGCCGCAGGCACTAGCAGCACATCGTCGAATGTCAAAGCTTCACGGAGTTGCGCCATTTCGTCCCTCTGATAACCGGGTTCGTCGATAATGGCAGGGATGTATAACCTTAGCGCTCCCCCAAAGCAAAGGTTATTATTACTTGCGCCTTTTTCACAAGAAATGCCTGTAAAATGGCAAGTTTATGCACCCAACTCCTTGAGGAAATCGAGCCACGGCGCGACGCGCTGCGCCCATTGATAATGGGCATGGAAATAATCGACCTGTTCGCGCATGCGCTTTTCTTCCGCATCCGGGTTTTCTTCGCGCGCGCGCAAGGCTTCGAGAACCTGCACCGCGAACGCATCATAATCGATCGGCATGTCGAAGCGCAACGGATCGTCGGGCGCGTCGATCGGAATTTGCCGCGCGAACCCGGATGCCGTTTCCGGCAAGGCCGCGCGCGCAGTCGTAACGGCCGCCATGCCGGAAGCCAGCGCTTCGATCAGCGCGATGCAGGAAGTTTCGGGCCACGGGTTTGGTGCAAGCAGCACGTCCGCCCGCTTCATGCGCTGCGCAAGTTCGGTCTGCCCGACCATGCCGACATGCGCGATATTGGGCAGGCTGCGCAGCCAGCCGATATAGGCCGCATCTTTTTCCGGGTCGCGCGACGGGTCGAGATTGCAATACATCTCGACGCTGAAATCGGTGCGGTGCGGACGAATTTTGTCGAGCAGCGGCGGAATATGGAACGCACCGCGCGCGAAGGAACCGGCGAACAGCAAGACCGGCGGCTTCACTTTGACGGAAAAAATTTTCGTACCCGCCGGAAAAGAATCCGCCACAGCCGGGTTCATTGCGTTACGAATTATAGTCTGCTTCCAGCGCGGGCGCACAAGATGTTGATTGACACATTTTTGCCATAAACTCACATAGACAACACCGTCGAACGCATCGAGCGCCTCGGTCACCGGCGCCTGAAAGACGCTTTCATGCATCCACGCGATGAACGGCGCGCGCGTGTTGGCGCGCACGAGCTCGGCCATCTCCTTCCGCCATCGGCCGCAAAAAATATAAGCGTCATAAGCGTTTGTCTCGAGCGCGGCAGCGAGATCGCGCAACGGATAAGAGGTGATCCCGTGCGCCGAACGCGGTTCCGTCACGCGATTATAGAAAGCGCAAACGGCTCCCGTTTTGACAAGTTCGCGCGCAAGAAAACAGATCGCCGACGTCGTGCCGCCGAGCGGTTCGTCGGCTTCGGGACGCGCGGCGTCGTAATGATAAATGAAATCAACGAAGGCGAGGCGCATAAGAGAATCACGTGCGTTTTTCCGGCAGTATAAATAAAATATTAACTCTGGGGACTCTTAAATACCCCCCGAACGCAAGAGTTGACGTGCCGCTCTTGGTTTTCGGATGGAAACCCTGTTTAATATGTCGCGACACGCCGTTTAAAAAACTGCGAAGGGAAGGTTGTTCCATGAGCGATGTATTTACCCGCCGCAAATTTCTTCAAGCCGGACTTACGGCCCTGGCTGGAACGGGCCTGCTTAAAACCCGTGCCGCGTGGGCGGCTGCGGAACATTTTGGCGGCGTTCCCCTGCCGATGCGCAAGCCGCGCGCACCGCGTCTTTTGATGATCGATGCCGGACACGGCGGACGCGACCCCGGCGCCATCGGCCGCACCGGCACCTATGAAAAGCACGTCACTCTCGACATCGTGCGGCGCATGGCCAACATCCTTGCGGGCAAACCCGGCGTCATCGTCCGGCTAACCCGCGACGAGGATATTTTCCTGCCCCTCGAAGAACGCGTGCGCATCGGCCGCGAAGCCCATGCCGACATGTTCCTGTCCGTCCATGCCGACAGCGCTCCGGATCATTCGGCGCGCGGCCTGTCGGTCTACACCCTGTCAGCCAAGGCCTCGGACGATTTCGCGCAAAAACTCGCCAACAGCGAAAACGACGCCGACCTGACGGGGGGGCTAAACCTGCCGCCCGCCGACAAGGAAGTCACGTCGATCCTGATGGATCTCGCCGCGCGGCGAACGCACAATACGGCGCAGCACGCGCGCGCCGATTTCGTCAAGATGGTCGGGCGCGACTGGCACTTGCTTGACAATCCGATGCGGTCGGCCAATTTCGTCGTCCTGCGCGCGCCCGACGTGCCTTCGATGCTTGTCGAGACGGGCTTCCTGTCCAACCTGCACGACGAGCATATTCTCGACCAGCCGCGCGAACGCGAAAAGATCGCACGTCTGATGGCCGACAATCTCGCGCGGATTCTCGACAGCTCCCTGTTCGGATAGATAAATTCTGAACCTGTTCACGATCGCCGGATGTCGAGGCGAAAATCACGCTTTGTCGGATTTTTTCGCGCAGCGTATTCAACATACGTGAGCAGAAA
>JAGWKW010000120.1 GCA_028865155.1 Alphaproteobacteria bacterium | reverse complement strand
GTTTCGGTTTTCTTGGCGGCCCTGGCGAGTCGCAGCTTGAAATGGACCGGCGGCTGATTACCGACCGGATCGTGAAACTGAAAAACGAGATGGAACAGGTGCGGCGCACGCGTGGCATTCAGCGCGAGGCGCGCCATCGTGCCGAGCATCCGACCGTGGCGCTGGTCGGCTATACCAATGCCGGGAAATCGACCTTGTTCAACCGGCTGACCGGCGCGGAAGTCACGGCGAAGGATATGCTGTTCGCGACGCTCGACCCGACTATGCGCGGTATCAAACTGCCGAGCGGGCGCGAAGTCATTCTGTCGGACACGGTCGGTTTCATTTCCGACCTTCCGACGCACTTGATCGAGGCGTTTCGTGCCACGCTTGAAGAAGTCCAGCTTGCGGACGTTATCTTGCATGTCCGTGATGTTACGCATCCCGAAACGCGGGCGCAGCGCGAGGCGGTGATGGAAATTCTGGCCGATCTCGGTATCGGCGAGGATGACGAAAGGCTGATCGAGGTGCAGAACAAGATCGACCTGCTACCGTCCGAAGATCGCAAATACCTGGCCGATTATGCTGCGCGTACGACGCGCGAGGCCGCGCGGGCGCAAGTGCAGGAAGGGCTGCGGCTCGAAGCGCATGGCGGCATCGCCGGCGTGTCGGCCTTGACGGGCGAGGGCGTGCCGGAACTGCTTGCCCTGATCGACCGGCTTTTGTCGGCGCGGCGCAAGCCATACGAGATCACAGTTGCGCTGTCCGACGGCGCGGCCTTGTCATGGCTGCACGCGCACGGCAAAATCGTTAGCCGCCGCGACACGAAAGCGAAAGCTCATCTGAAGGTCGAAATGGATGCGGCAGATTACGGGCGGTATGAAAGCAGGTTCGGGAAATGAGCGTCCTTGTTATCACCACGGGCGGCACCATCGGCGCGATGCCTTTTCAAAATCCATTATTTCCTCCGAAATTTAGCCATGTGCCGCCTGATGGCCGCGATCTTGTCCGCGAGTTTATAGAATCCTTAGATGTTCCGGGGATGCACTGCATTAGTGCAGAACACAGAGACTCTAAATTGATCGATATGGCGTACAGAAGGTCTCTATTAGAGGTAATTGAACGCTCGGAAAAAACAGGCGTTCTTGTCACCCATGGAACGGATACGCTTTTGGAAACAGCCGCGTTTTTAAATCGCTATGCTGAGGCTACTTGCTCACCGCTGCAAAACAAGCTGATTGTTTTGACCGGGGCTATGACGCCGCTATCGAACGGTAAGGAATCCGATGGTTTCATGAATTTGACATATGCGCTTCAAATCCTCGAAAAAAAAGAAGTGGATCCTGGCGTATATATCGTTTTGTCCGACTATGAAGATGAAAGTACTCATAGTGGATGGCGGCCTCGTCTTTATTTCAACGCAGCAAAAGACTATGAAAAATACTACGATCCTCAGGATGGTCGTCGTCATAGGCTTGTTCTGAGGAAATAAAAATGAAATCGGTCGATCTGGATATCGTTCAAAATATCATCGTCGAAACCGCCGCCACGGAAATCCTGCCGCGCTTTCGCAAACTGGGCGAAGGCGATATCGAGATGAAAGGCGTCAATGACCCCGTTACCGTGGCGGACAAGGGCGCCGAGGCGGCATTGATTGCACGTCTGACCGATTATCTGCCCGGTTCGGTCGTGGTGGGCGAGGAAAGCTTTGCGTCCGACCCCGACATCGTTGCGCATTTTTCGGGCGACCATGACGTCTGGGTTATCGACCCCATCGACGGCACGCGCAATTTCGTCGCGGGCGATCCCGATTTCGGCACGATGGTCGGGCTGGTGCGGAAGAAGGAAACCGTCGCGGCATGGATCCATGGCCCTGTTTCGGGCGACACGATAATGGCCGAACGCGGCGGCGGCGTATGGCTGGGCGAAAACAGGATGCGGCTGGCGGCGCATGAAAACGGTGCGGCTACGGTCGGGTTGGCCGGGTCGCGGTTCAGGAAATTTCTTAAAAAGCCGGAATATGCCGGTATTGCGGCGAAGCTGCCGCCGCTCGATGCCGGGGCGGCCGCGGCTTTCGATTATGCGCGTCTGTTCACTGGCGAACGGCTTTTTGCCGGCAGCGCGGCTGCGCGCGCCGGGTTTATCGTTTATCGCGAAACCAAGCCGTGGGATCATGTGCCGGGGCTGTTTCTGCTCGAGGAGGGCGGCGGATACGCGGCCAACCTGTTCGGTGAGCCTTACGATTACGGCCTCAGCAAAAAAGGGCTTCTGATCGCGCCGGATCGGGAAAAATGGGAGGGGATCCACGGTATTTTGGCGCCTTTGGCAGATTTGATTACGCCGGAATAAGGTTTTGAAGCGAATCGATTCGCTATTTTTCGAATCGGACGGGGTGTTTAGCTGTTTCGGCGGGAGGAACGATCGACTCGGGGGCTGTTTTCAAGATTCCGCCCCCTAAAATGGGGCTGAAAACGGGAAGAATTGCGAATCACTCCGGCATTTGGGCAGCGTTTTTTGCGAATCACACGGGGGAATTCGCGAATCAAGGGCGGAAAACGCCATTTTCTGAACCTAATAAGGTATTTGATGAAGTATCGTTGCGATTGCAGAATAAAAACAAGGCGTTGTGGATAACTCTTGATTCACCATATTAGAAGGTGGCGTTTTTGAAGCAAAAAACGTCGAAATCGAGGTCAAAAATATGCCCCGTTTTGATGATTCGTTGTTTCTAAAATAAATTCAAAGAGATAAAGCATTTTCTTCAACCATGCGCCATTTGCGCCGAAAAAGCGGGATTTCATGACCAAACCGAGCATCTATATCGACGGCGAAGCCGGGACGACCGGATTGGAAATCCGCAAACGGCTTGAAAACCGGGCGGATATCGAAATCCTGAGCATCGCGCCGGACAGGCGCAAGGATGCCGCCGCGCGCAAGGATATGCTCAATGCTTGCGACCTTGCCATTTTGTGTTTGCCCGACGATGCGGCGCGCGAAGCGGTTGCGATGATCGAAAATCCGAAAACGCGCGTGCTGGACGCAAGCACGGCGCATCGCACCGCGCCCGGATGGGTTTATGGCTTTCCCGAATTGACGCCAGAGCAGGCAGATGAAATCCATGCTGCTGCGCGGGTTGCCAATCCCGGTTGTTATCCCACCGGGGCCATCGCTTTGCTGCGGCCGCTCGTCGATGCCGGGATTGTGCCGCGCGGCGCGGCCATAACCGTCAATGCCGTTTCGGGCTATTCGGGCGGCGGCAAAGAACTGATCGCTTTATGCGAAAAACCGGACGGCAGCGACAGGACTGCGGCGTTCTGCCTTTACGGGCTCGATCAGACCCACAAGCATCTGCCGGAAATGCGCGTCTATAGCGGCCTCGACGATGCGCCGGTCTTTTTACCGTCCTATAGCAGCGCGTTTTATCGCGGCATGCTGATTTCGGTTGTGTTGCATTTGAAGGATTTACGCCGCATGAGCGGAAAAACTGCCGACGGCGCGGCGATCCGCGAAACGCTGGCGGCACGTTATAAAGGTATGCGCAACATTCTTGTCGAGCCGTTGCAGGAAAAGCTCGAAAAAACCTATGTGCTGACGCCGCTTGCGCAGAACGAAACCAACAATCTGCAGCTGCGCGTTTTCGCAAGTCCCGACAGGGAAAGCGTTATCCTGACTGCATGCCTGGATAACCTCGGCAAGGGCGCGGCGGGCGCGGCGGTGCAGAATGCGGAAATCATGCTGGGATTGAAGGGCGCATAAAAATTATCGCAATATATTTTTACCGGATAGCCTCGACATTGTCAGATAGAGGCCACAATGAAACCTCATTCGCTGGCTAGGGTCGCAAACAGGTAAGACGCAATGCCCCCCTAACCGCCGAAGGAGGTTTCCATGAGCGCCGTTGTTCCCCCTCTCTCCGTTTCCGCCGCTTTTCCCGATTTGAACGGTCTTGTCGCCGCATCGAGCGGGGATACGCTCGATACGATCGAGAACAGCCTGCGTTATCTGATCCGGCGGAAAGATCTGAGATCCGGCCCGGGCCGCCGCATGGTCATAACGCTTTTCGAGATGCGGAAGGACATCAAGGCCGCGCGGGAAAAAAGCAGGCTGTTCAGGCAACGGATTCTGGCTTCTTCGCACCTGTCCTGATCAGGCTGTTTTCTTTTCCTCGCGCTTGACGGCGTTCCAGTGCGCTTCCATGTCGTCGAGGGTCGCATCGGTTATGGCGCGGCCTTCGGCTGTGAAGCGGGCTTCGATTTCGCGAAAGCGGCGTTCGAATTTCCGGTTGGTGCGGCGCAGCGCCGTTTCCGGATCGATGCCGAGCTTGCGCGCGAGATTGGCGACCGCGAACAGCACATCGCCCAATTCGTCTTCGATAAAATCCTGCGGCGCGTTGCTGTCGATTTCATGCTGAAGCTCGCCGATCTCTTCGCGGATTTTGGCGAAGACGGGTTCGAGGTCGGGCCAGTCGAACCCGACGCGCGCCGCGCGTTTTTGTAGTTTGACCGCGCGCTGCGTCGCGGGCAGGGCGGCGCTGACGCCGTCGAGCGTGCCGGTTTCGCGGCCTTCTTCGGCAGCTTTCGCTTTGCGCTTGGCTTCCTTGTCGGATTCCCAGTTGGCGAGAACGGCATCGGATGTGTTCGCATCGCGGCTCGCAAAAACATGAGGATGCCGTTCGATCATCTTGTCCGCGACCTGCGCCGCGACGTCGTCGAAATCGAACAGCCCGGCTTCACGCGCCATCTGCGCGTGGAAGGCGATTTGAAAAAGGACGTCGCCCAACTCCTCGCGCATATGCGCGATGTCGTCATGCTCGATCGCTTCGACGAGTTCGTAGGTTTCTTCGAGCGTGTAGGGCGCGACAGTTTTGAAAGTCTGTTCGAGATCCCACGGGCAGCCGCCCTGCGGATCGCGCAAACGCGCCATGACGTCGAGCAGGCGGTCGATGCCGCGCGGGGATTTATCCTGGGGCTTCGCGCTCACGCCGATTTGCGGGCTT
>JAGWKW010000119.1 GCA_028865155.1 Alphaproteobacteria bacterium | reverse complement strand
CTGCATGTCGTCGATCTCGACGCGATTTATGAAGATACTTCCGTCAATGCTTCGGCGATCGAATCCATTTTAAAGACAGTCAAGTTGCCGATGCAGCTTTCGGGCGGCATGCGTTCGATGAACGCCATCGAAAGCTGGCTCGACAAAGGCGTGGAACGCGCCGTCCTCGCTTCCGCCGCGCTCGACGATCCGGAATTGGTGCGCGAAGCCGCAAAGCGTTTTCCGGGCCACATCGGGGTCAAGATCGATTCCATCGGCGGCTATGTCGCACGCAAAGGCTGGGCCAACACGACATCGCTCAAAGCACTCGACCTCGCGCTGCGCGTCGAGGATGCCGGCGTATCGGCGATCATCTATGCCGACATCAATATGGATGGCGCGCTAAGCGAGGTGGATATGGAAGCCATCGTCGATTTCGCCTTCGCCCTGACGGTGCCGGTTATCGCCTCGGGCGGCGTGCATTCTTTGCAGGATCTGGCGGCGCTGAAGTCGCATCAGGCCGCAGGTATCGAAGGGCTCATTCTGGGCCGCGCGCTTTATACCGGCGCGATCAACGCTTCGGCTGCGCTGACCATCGCCGACTCATAACCGGCCCTGCCAGTTTCCGCGCGGTTCGATCGCGCAAAGCCGCGCGCCATCCGCCGCAACGGAAAAACGCAATTCCAGCCTGTCGGCAGGCAGGCGCTTTTCTGCCCGTTCCGGCCATTCGACGATAACGGCGCCATCGGCGAGCGCGTCGTCGAAGCCAAGCTCGTCAAGCTCATCCGGCAATTTGATACGGTACAGGTCAAAATGCGAAATTCGTAAACCTTTGACGTCATAAGTCTGTACAAGCGTGAAGGTTGGGCTCGGCACGTCGCCCGCCACGCCACGCGCGCGCAGCAAGGCGCGGGCGAATTCGGTCTTGCCCGCACCAAGATCGCCATAAAGCGCGAGGCAGTCGCTCGTGCGCAGCAAAGGCGCAATTTTGCTCGCCAGCGCGCGCAACGCGGCCAGATCGGGCAATTTATGCTCAGATGGCATCTTCAAGCGCCTGCGCGGCGTGAACGGGGATAAGGCAGGTCACGCGCGTGCCCTGATCGGGATGGCTCGTCATCTCGATGCGACCGCCATGAAGCTCGACGAAGCTTTTGACGAGGCTAAGCCCCAGGCCAGCGCCTGCCTGCCGTGACTGCGGATTGGCGCGCTCGAACTTGCCGAACACGCGGTCGAGATCGTCGCCGGGAATACCGATGCCGGTGTCGGACACCGACACCGCGATCCATTCGCCCGCATGGCGCGCGCCGAGCGTGATGCGCCCGCCCGCGGGCGTGTATTTGATCGCGTTGCTGATAAGGTTGAACAGAACCTGTTTCATGCGGTGCGCGTCGACATCGAAATTGCCGATGTCGGACGGGCAATCGACGACGATCTCCAAAGACTGCTGCCGCGCCCATTCAGCCGTCATATGCTTGGCGGCGTTCAAAAGGCCCGCAACGGGGGTGCTTTCCTGCTCCAGCGACATGCGCCCGGCTTCGATGGTCGCGAGGTCGAGAACGTCGTTGATAAGCAGAAGCAACTTGCGGCTCGCATCCATGATGGTGCGGGCATATTCCATCTGGCGGTCGTTGAGCTCGCCGAAATACTGGTTGGTCAGGATTTCCGAAAAACCCATGATCGTGTTGAGCGGCGTACGCAGCTGATACGACACGTTGGCGACGAATTCGGATTTGAGCCGGTCGGCGGCGGCCAGCGCCATATTGCTCGCGCGCAAGGCCTGCTCGGCCTTGATCGAGTCGGTGACGTCGAGATAGCTGTTCAAAACGGCGCCGTCGGGCAGCGGCACCGCGACGTAATCCAGCGTCAAGCCGTTGGACAAATTCATGCGGCCCGTGCGCGGGTTGCGATCGAGCGTATAGGCGACGGCCTCGCGCTTGAAATCGTCCCAGCTTTCTTCATGGGTCAGAAGCGGTTTGACATGCTCAAGGATGTCGGCGATATGCGGGCTCGAGGCCAGATAGTCGACCGGCACGTTCCATATCTTGGCAAGCGCCGGATTGAACAGGCCGATCTTGCCGTCGGGACCGAACACGGCGATGCCTTCGGCCAGATTATCGAGCGTTTCGCGCTGCACCGCGATCAACGTGTTGTAACTCGATTCCAGCGCGAGCTTGTCGGTCACGTCTTCATGCACAAAAATCAGCCCGCCCATCGGATGCGGCGAAACAAGGATGCGCAGCGTCGTGCCGTCAGGCAGATGCATCAGATCCTCGCGCGGTTCGAGCAGCGAAGTGAACAAGGCAGTGCGCTCGCGCTTGTAGCGCTGGAAATCAGCCTGCTCCGGCGCGACGCGGCGCGTGCGCGCATCTTCGAGAACTTCGCCGAAAGTCGGCTTGCTGTCCAGAAACGCCTCTTCGGCATGCCACAGATTTTGATAGGCGTGGTTATAGAATTCGAGCCGCTGGTCAGGCCCATAGATCGCGATCGCGCTGCCAAGATGTTCCAGCACCTCGCGCTGCGAAGCGGCGTGGCGTTCGATCTCGGTCTGCTTGTCCTCTTCGGCCGTGACATTGATCGCGAAGCCGAATACGCCTTTCTCGCCGCTTTGGCTTTCATAGGGCGCTTCGGTGATTTCAAGCAGCTGCCGCTTGCCCGAAATAATGACATGCCGCCGTTCGGCGCGCGGCGCGTTCGCCGCCAGGGCCGCGGCAGCGAGGGCACGGCCGCTGCCGCCGCGCGCGGTGGCCGAAGTCAGCTCGTGCTGGTCGCGAATGACGTCGGCGGGCTCGCCGTCGACCGCCTTGGCATAAGCGATGTTGCAGCGCACGAGGTTCAAATCCTCGCCGCGCAGCCAGATCGGGAAAGGCAGTGCGTCATAGACCGCGCGCACCATGTCGAGCTTGGTCAAGGCTTCGATCAATGCGGCATTTTTGCTTTCGACGGCGCGCACCGCCGCAGGGTTATCACCAAACCACAGAATGTCGAAGGCGAAGCCGTCGCGCCCGACGCGGATGCGCACGCCGCTGGCCTGCAGCCATTTGCCGTCCTTGGCCGCCACGACCTGAAGCGCGAAACCGTCGCCGGTCATTTGCAGCTTGCGGAAAGCGGCCACAAAGTCTTCCGGATCTTTAAGCGCCGCGACCAGCTCTTCGAAATGCGTGATCTTCTCGACGCCGAGCAGCGCGGCGACCCGCGCCGTCTCGCGCAGATTGCCCTGCGAGGTAAAGACGCAATAGCCTTCGGGCGCGACGCCCAAAATCGCCTGCGTGCGCTCGCCGATCTGCCGCCACTGGCGCAGCTGGGTTATCATCCGGCCCAGCTGCTGGCTCTGCGAAAAAGTCAGCGCGGCCAGCCCGACGGTGACGCAGGTCAGAACGACGACGACCAGGGCTTCGGTGCTGACCCCGAAATTGAACCCGATCACGAGAATGACGGCAAGCACGACCGCCGCAACAGCAGCGAAGGGAGCGTATGTGGCGGGCAATTTGGACATCGAATCGCGCAAAAAGATGGAACGTCAGTCTGAATAAGCCATCTTACACGATAATGAAATAGCTGTCGCGTCTCTGAGACGTTAACCATACTGTTCTCAAGGCAAGCGTCATGCCGCCGCCCGCGCGGCTTCCTTCACCTGCAAACGTTCGGCAAAACTGTCGAGCATCGTCGAACGCGTCCCCGTCAGCGACATAAAGCTCATATTGCCTTCGTAAAGCGGATCGCCCAAAGCGACGAGGCCATTGCGCCGCAAACTCCCCCCTGTTTCGACAATATCCATGATAGCATCGACGCCGAATTCGCGACAGGACTCCTCGACCCCGCCGCTCAGATACATGATCTTGCGCGCCGTAATGTTGCGCGCCGCAAGAAACTCCTTAAGCGTCTCGACATAGGAAGTCGCGATGACTTTATCCTGAAGATCGGCATAATCGCGGATCGGCTGGCCGGTCTGCTCTTTCGGCACGGCCAGACACATACGGAAAGCATTAACGAAAAACTGCTTCCGGATGTCGAGTTCTATGGGATCGTTGCCGTTGGCGCGCGCATCGGCCTGGGTTTCGATGATCTTGTCGTTCCCCAGAAAACCGGCGTGGGCAATACCGGCTTTAAGCGCGACAAGAATTTCCCTGCCACGCTTCACTTTGTAGGCTATCGGCGGCAGCCCGTTTTTAATATCGACGATCGCCTTGGCCTCAGGATCGAGCCGAAACCCGCTCTCGGCCAGAACGCTTTCGACCAGCGCATTAGCACGCGCTTCCTTGGGCAGAAGAACGACAAATTTGTCCGACGGCGGCGGGGTGGGGGGGTACTGGTCGCGTATCGCAGGCCAGACGCGCGCAACCGTTTCTTCGCTGCATCCGAACTCCCTTGCCACGGCGCGAAACGACACGGCGTTGTCGGATGCCAGATCGCGTTCCAACGCGGCCTTGACATCAACGCGGTTATTCAAAACCGGCACCTCCGCCTTGGTGAAAACCCCGTTGAGAAAAGCCACCGCCTCCTCGTCGGAACCGCCAAGACCCTGACGCAGCGTTCGTGCAAACCTCAATATTTCTTCGTAGGAATCGGTCATTTAACATACCCGCTTTCGTAGCATGAAATTAATGTATTAGTACAGTAATACAATGTATCAACGCAAATCAAGCGCGGATTCACCTGCCCACCTAAAAAATCAGAAATTATGCTTAATACCGATACCGTTCCGGCTTGTAGGGGCCTTGCGCCGATATGCCCAGATAATCGGCCTGTTTCTTCGACAGTTCGGTCAGCGGCACGCCAAGCCTGGCCAGATGAAGACGCGCGACTTTTTCGTCGAGCGTCTTGGGCAGGATATAAACTTCGTTTTTGTACTTGCCGTGGTTCGTCCACAGCTCGATCTGCGCCAGCGTCTGGTTCGTAAACGACGCGCTCATGACGAAGCTCGGATGGCCCGTGGCGCAACCGAGATTGACAAGCCGCCCCTTGGCCAGAACGATCAGCCGCTTGCCGTCGGGGAATACGACTTCGTC
>JAGWKW010000118.1 GCA_028865155.1 Alphaproteobacteria bacterium | reverse complement strand
CATCCTGACCTTCGTCCTGCGGAATCTGATCGGGAATAAGTAAGCGCATGAAACTCTACATTTCCGCTGATATCGAAGGCATCGCCGGCATTACGAACTGGAACGAGGCTTCCCCTGAACATGCGGACTATGCACAGTTTCGAAAACTGATGACCGAAGAAGTCGTTGCCGCCTGCGAAGGCGCGAAAGCGGCGGGTGCTACGGACATATGGGTGAAGGATGCCCACAATACGGGGCGCAATCTTTTGCTCGAAGACCTGCCGGATTACGTGACGCTCATCCGTAGCTGGAGCGGTTCGCCCGCCAGTATGCTGCAAGACTTGGATGAAAGTTTCGATGCTGTGGCGATGATCGGCTGGCATGCGCGCGCCGGAGCAGAGCAGAACCCCTTGGCCCATACGCTTTCCCTCAAGGTCGAACAAATCCGCATCAACGGAACGCCCGTTTCCGAATTCGGCGTTTTCTCGCGATTGGCTGAACATTACGGCGTTCCGACTGTGTTTCTTTCCGGCGATGCTGGAGTTTGCGCCGAGGTCAAAAACTACAATCCCGCCATTACAACCGTTAGCGTCGGGAAAGGACGCGGCCCTTCGACAATCAGCCTGACGCCACAGGCCGCGCGCAAGCAAATCCGCGAAGGCATCGAAAAGGCCCTACGCGGCGATCTTCGAGCCTGCTGTATCGCCTTGCCAAAAAATTTCACAGTCGAAGTCGCCTACAATACGCCGACGGATGCCTATAAGTTTTCATGGTATCCAGGCGCGCAGCATAGCGGCGAACGCACGATAAAATTCGAAGCGCCGGACTTTTTCGAAGCCTGCCGCTTTTTACAGTTCGTGACCTAGTCGCCAAACGGATCCTTCATCAGAATCGTATCGTCGCGTTCCGGCGACGTCGAAAGCAGGATAACCGGTGCTTCGATCAGCTCCTCGACCCGGCGAATATATTTCAACGCCGCCGCAGGCAGGTCGGCCCAACTGCGCACGCCTTGCGTGCTGCCTTCCCACCCGTCGCAAACGTCGTAGATCGGCTCGACCATGCTTTGCGCCTCCTGCCCGGCGGGCAGGTAGTCGATGACCTGATCGCCAAGCTTATAGGCGCGGCAGATTTTCAGTTCCTCGAACCCGTCGAGGATGTCGAGCTTGGTCAACGCGATCCCGTCGATGCCGCCGGTTTTCACGGCCTGGCGCACCAGAACGGCGTCGAGCCAGCCGCAGCGCCGCTTGCGTCCCGTGTTCGTGCCGAATTCCTTGCCGCGCGCGCCAAGTTTTTCGCCGATTTCGCCGGTGTCTTCGGTCGGGAACGGCCCCGCGCCGACGCGCGTCGTATAGGCTTTGCAAATCCCCAGCACGCGTCCGGCCAGCTTCGCGCCGATACCCGCCCCGGTCGCGGCGTTGGCGGCAATCGTGTTGCTTGAGGTCACATAAGGATAAGTGCCGTGATCGATGTCGAGCATCGCACCCTGCGCCCCTTCGAACAGTATCAGCTTGCCGTCTTTATGCGCGTCTTCGAGCCGTTTCCACACCACTCCGACATAAGGCAGGATTTGCGGCGCGACGGCCATGATATCGTGGAACAGCGCGTCCGAATTGAACGTGTCGGCGTCGAGCTCGGCCAGAAGAATGTTATAGTAATGCAAAAGCCCTTCCAGCTTGGCGCGCAAAACGCCCGGCTCGGCCAGATCGCAAACCCTGATCGCGCGGCGCGCAATTTTGTCCTCGTAAGCGGGGCCGATGCCGCGCCCTGTCGTGCCGATCTTGGTGACGCCGCGCGCGGATTCGCGCGCGCGGTCCAGCGCGCCATGGATAGGCAAAATCAGCGGGCAGTTTTCGGCGATGACCAGGTTCTCGGGCGAAACCTCGACGCCCTTGGCGCGCACAACCTCGATCTCCTTCAGCAAATGCCACGGATCGACGACGACGCCGTTGCCGATGACCGACACTTTGCCGGGACGCACGACGCCGGACGGCAGAAGGCTCAATTTATATTCGGTTCCGTCGATGACGAGCGTATGCCCGGCATTATGCCCGCCCTGGAACCGCACGACGATGTCGGCGCGGTACGATAACCAGTCGACGATCTTGCCTTTGCCCTCATCGCCCCATTGGGCGCCTACGACGGTGACGTTTTTCATGGATTGTCCGACGATCCGAGGCGTTCCGGGCAAGGCATCCGCGAACGCGATTATAGGGGAACCGCCTTGCAGCTTTTTGTAGCGGGATTCGATTTCGGGGGCAACGGTTAAGTGGCGTTCAGAATACCGCCAACCCGCACAGGGTTAATGGCGACAGCCATCCCCGTCGCATCGTCGGTTTCGATGAACGCGCCGCATACGGTCGCCTCGCCGTCGGCAGG
The DNA here is from genome assembly GCA_028865155.1 of Alphaproteobacteria bacterium. Lineage (GTDB taxonomy): Bacteria > Pseudomonadota > Alphaproteobacteria > UBA9219 > UBA9219 > CAIXLI01. The sequence continues at coordinate 2,650 of JAGWKW010000118.1, read as the reverse complement.
CGCTTTCCTTTCCGGCGGCGGCGTCTTGCGCGTGAAACGCCAGATCGCGACATCTTTTTTCATGCCGACAATGCTATCGTAATCGCCGCACATGCCCGCATCGGTCAGATAGGCCGTGCCCCGCGGCAAAATCTGCGCATCCGCCGTCGGCACATGGGTATGACTGCCGATGACAGCCGACACGCGCCCGTCGAACACATGGGCGAAGGCCATTTTCTCCGACGTCGCTTCGCCGTGAAAATCGACGAAAATCTGGGTCTCGCCCGACAGTTTATGCCCAGCCAGAAGTTTTTCCATCGCCGCGAACGGATCGTCCAGCACCGGCTCCATGAACAGCCGCGCCATGGCATTAACGACCAGCAATTTGCGCCCGCCGGCCGCAGCCATATAAAACCCGCGCCCCGGCGTGCCTTCGGGATAATTGAGCGGACGCAGAATGCGCGGCTCGCGGTCGATGGTCAGCATCAATTCCTTCTGGCCCCAGACATGATTGCCCGACGTCAGGCAGGTGACGCCGGAGGCGAACATGTCTTCCGCGATCTTCATCGTGATGCCGACGCCCGAGGCGGCGTTCTCGGCATTGACGATGACGGCGTCGGACTTGAATTTCTCGCGCAAGGCGGGCAGATGCTTCGCCAGCCCGTCGCGCCCGCTGCGCCCTACGACGTCGCCGAAAAACAAAATCCTCATTGTGCCGCGCTTTCGGGAACTTCAGGGCACATTCCGTCGCCGAACAAAACTTCCATGCCGCAGGACGAGCCGAACAGGCCGAGCGCATCGCCCTTGGCCGAATGGTCGAACGAAAAAACCTGCGTCCGCGACGCGACGCCGCTGTAGATCGACCGCAGGTAAAGCCGGAAATTCTTCGCGCGCACGGCCGCCGTCGCGCCCTGATCGAGAACCGCGCAATTCGCCTTCTGCTCGGAATTGCCGCCCGGCGCATTTAAATAGGTGATGAAACGCGTCGCGTAATCGAGCTTGGCAGCGTTCGCGCCGGCGCGGCCCGCATAAGGGTTCAGATTTTCGAGCCCGTAAGGATAGGCGTCATAGGCCGGGCAAACTTTGACGTCCGGCTGCCCAAAACCGTTGCGTCCGCCCAGCATCCTGTTTTCGGTCATGTAAAGATAGGAATGCGCCCCCGCTACGATGAAACGCAAATTGATATCCTGCTTGGCGAGCGGCGCGGCGGCACGCGAAAAAGCGGCATAACGCTGGACGAAATCCGCGCCCGTTCCCGCGCCCGCGACGACGACCGTCTTCATGTCCGGGAACACGTCCGGGTCGGACACATACATCAAAAGAAGGTCGATAACGGTGAATGAACTGATGCCCTGTTGCGGCGGTGTTGCAGAAGAATTGCCGCCATAAGGCCAGTCGTTCGCCTGCCATGCCGCAAACAGCTGGCCCTGATCCGGCAGGTGCGCGGCGACGCGCGCGATGTCGGAGGGCAACAGGAATTGGGGCGCAACGATCATCGTTTCGGCATTGGCCGCACCCGCCAGCGACGCCATCCCCGCCAGCGCATCGTTCGCGTCGCGGTCGCTGCCATGGATGACGATGATCGCGCGGGTGATGCCGCGATGCACGCCGTCAAGTTTATGGTTGGCGGCAACCGGCACGAATTGCGGCGGCGCATTGCCCTGCGCGTTATAAGGGAAAACCGGGAAATAGGCCGTCGCCGGCACGGCATCAGCCGCCCGCGCAGTCGCGCAGCCGAACCACAAAAAACCCATGACAAGCAAAAGCACCCGCATCCCCCGACAATAGGGCTTTCTGTGGCCAGGAGGCAAGCTTGCTGCACCGCACTCCTGCCCTGATGACAGGCCGGGAATTCGGGTTTATGGTCGCCCGCATCAACCGGGGTGCCCCCTTCTGGGGCTGAGATCATACCCGTCGAACCTGATCTGGGTCATGCCAGCGAAGGGAGAATGAAATGCCTATCGTCACGCGCACGCGCGGCGCCGCCACCGCCGAGCTTTTTTCGCAAACCCTGTTTGCCTCGCCCCAGCCCGCCGGGCGCAAGATCACGATGGGCTTCACCTATCTGCAGCGCATCGGCAAGGCCGCGACCTACGACACATGGTTCCCGGACGAGCTGCGCCGCATGATCGAGGCCAAGCGCGCCAAGGGCTGGAACATCGGGGCCGAAGATTTCCCCGCCGAATGGGCCGCGATCCGGCAGTTCGAGCTTCTGCACGAATCGGGCAATCACAAAATCTACGATCTCGAACCCGAAAGGCTCGAACGCGCGACGCTCGACCTGTCGCGCAGCATGCGCGCGGGCGGCTACCGCATCACGGTCGCGACCGTCGGCTATTATAACCCCAAAGGCGGCGACGAGCTTGAAATCCTCGACCAGAATTTGCAGGAACGGCTCGCACAGATGATCCATATGCTTTATCTCGACGAGGCCAGCGCCGAAGCCAATCTGTCGCACATGACGGCGCTTGCCGCACGAAAATGGGATTACCGGCAGGCTTTGCCCCATGTCGGCATGGTCTTAGGCGCACAAAGCCTGTTCGATCGCGCGGCGAACGACGACGAAGGCGAAGAAACCGCCACGCGCAGAAAAACGAAAAAAGGATCGGGCGATAAAGCCATTGCCCTGCACCGGGCGCAAAAATTTTTCGAGATTTTAAGCGAGTTGCCG
>JAGWKW010000117.1 GCA_028865155.1 Alphaproteobacteria bacterium | reverse complement strand
GCAAAATATTCTTGAATGCGCCGCGTTCTTCGGGTGTGCGCACCGCGCGTCCGGCCAGAGTCAGGTTCCATAAAACATCGATCATCGGCAGCGCCTGTTTCAACAGCGCGTCGAAAGCGGATTTGCCCGACCGGCGGATCAGCTCGTCCGGGTCTTTCGCGCCGGTGATGGTCGCGATGCGCAAGGTCTGCGCCGGAGTCAGCAGGGGCAGGGCGCGTTCGACCGCGCGCGCCGCGGCACGCAGGCCTGCATTGTCGCCGTCGAAACAAAGAATGGGGCTGTAATCGCGGCTCGCTTCGCGGTTTTCCGGCGCGGGCAGAAACCGCCACAAAATCCGCATCTGGTCTTCGGTCAATGCCGTTCCCAACGGCGCGACCGCGCCCGTATAACCCGCTTCGACCAGCGCGATCACGTCCATATAGCCTTCGACGACGATGATCGGCTGCCCCTGCGCCAGAGCCGCGCGCGCACGCGACACTCCGTAAAGCAGCCCGCCTTTGTGGAACAGCGCGTGGTCGGGCGAGTTCAGGTATTTCGGTTCGCCGTCGCCAAGGACGCGCGCGCCGAAAGCCACGGTACGCCCGCGCCGGTCGCCGACCGGGAACATGACGCGGTTGCGGAAAAAGCTGTAATGGTCGTTCCTGTCTTCCGCTTTTTTGGCAAGGCCGGTGTCGAGCAAATCCTGCATTTTGAATCCGTCGCCGGTCATGGCGCGGATCAGCGATTGTCCGTCGTTTGGGGCATAGCCCAGACGAAAACGCCGGATCGCCTCGTTGGACAGCCCGCGTCCATGCAGGTAGGCCAGCGCTTCGTGCCCGGCGGGGGCGAAAAGCTGTTCCTCGAACCAGGCAGTGACGCGGTCGAGAAGATTGTACAGATGTTTTTCGCGGTCGAATTTTTCGCGTTCCATCGGCGTGTCGCGCGGCACCTGCACCCCCGCTTGCGCAGCGAGGCTTTCGACCGCTTCAGGAAAACTGAGCCGGTCGTGGCGCATCGTAAAGCCGATCACGTCGCCATGCGCGCCGCAACCGAAGCAGTGATAGAACTGCTTGTCGTCGTTGACGTAAAAGCTCGGCGTTTTTTCGTTATGGAACGGGCAGCAGCCTTTGAACTCGCGACCCGCACGCACCATCCGTATGCGCGCGCCGACGATACCCGACAGCGGCAGCCGGTTGCGGATTTCTTCGAGAAAGGCGGGTGGGAAGGACATAGGGTTAAGTTTCTGCCTTGCAGGGCCGATCACCCAAATCTTGATAAAAGCGCAGCATATAACCGTCAGGGTCGAGCACGATAAACTGTTTATTGCCCAGCTCGATATCGTTGGCTCTGTACCATTTTTCTTCCATGGGGCGATAAATGGTTGCCCCCGATTTTTGTACGGCGGCATAAAGCTCGTCTACATCGTCGGTCTGGATTTGAAGATTCATGCCTCTTCCAAGCGGATATTCGAGCGGCGCAAGCGCATAGCTTCTGTCCGTTCCGGTCACGGAAGCGGCACGCCATTCGTCCAGCATGATGCGCGACCCTTGTCGCTCGAGCATCGCAAAGCCATCTTCTTCGCGCTGATACTGTATCTTGAAGCCAAGCACTTGCGTATAGAAAGCCAAGCTTTTTGCAATATCGGTGCAGCCAAGCTCGGGTGTTAAAGGCGTTACAACAGGAATGTCTGCATCCTTTGACATTGCTACCCGCCCAGCCGCGCCTTGACCATCGCGCCTGCTGCGCTGAAATCCATCTGTCCGGCATAATTCTTTTTCAACTTACCCATTACCTTGCCCATATCCTTCACACTCGACGCGGCGGTCGCGGCAACGATCTTGTCGATAGCGGCCCCAATCGCGGTTTCGTCCATCTGTGCGGGCAGGAAACGCTCGATGACCGCGATTTCTTCCTGTTCCTGCTGCGCGAGTTCCGGACGGTTGCCTTTTTCGTACAGCGCGATGGATTCGCGGCGCTGCTTGATCATGCTTTGCAGCATGGTCGTGATTTCATCGTCCTTGATGCCTTCGGTGTTGCCCTTCGGGCGCGCCGCGATGTCGAGATCTTTCATTTTGGCGATAATCATGCGCGTGGTGGCAAGCGTGCGTTCGTCTTTCGCGCGCAAAGCGTCTTTCATCGCGTCGGTGATTGTGGTGCGCAGCATGGGCATAGCCTTTGTTTTTTTACGATGTATCGAACGACAAAAGAGCCGTCATTCCGGCGCAAGCCGGAATCCAGATTAAAATCTTCTTCTTGTCGCAAGAAAGCGGACCTAAAACTGGATTCCGGCTTGCGCCGGAATGACGAAACCCGTGGGTTGTCGGCTATGGTATTGCGAGACGGGCAGTTATGCAACCAAGCTCAAACAACGCGCTATTTCCCTGCGTTCAAACGACGGTAGCTCAACGCTTCGGCGATATGGGCGCGGTTAACCTCATCGTTTCCGGCCAGATCGGCTAAAGTCCGCGCCACGCGCAGCACGCGGTGATAGCCACGCGCCGACAATTTCAATTGTTCTGCCGCCTGCGTCAAAAGCGCGCGCCCGGCCTGATCGGGCGCTGCGACTTTTTCAAGCAGTTCGCCGTCAACTTCGGCGTTGGTGCGGATTTTGGCGTTATCGTTCGCCAATGCCGCGTAACGCGCGGCCTGAATCTCGCGCACCTTTGCGATGCGCGCAGCGACCATGGCGCTGTTTTCGGCTGGCGGCGGCAGGCTCAGATCGGCGGCGCTGACGGCGGGAACTTCGACATGGCAGTCGATGCGGTCGAACAACGGCCCCGAAATACGCGACTGGTAATCGGCGGCGCATTTGGGCGCGCGGCCGCAGGTGCGCGACGGATCGTCAAGATGTCCGCAACGGCATGGATTCATCGCGGCGATCAACTGCACACGCGCAGGATACGACACATGATGATTGGCGCGCGACACGACCGCCCGGCCTGTCTCCAAAGGTTGGCGCAACGCTTCCAAAGTGCCGCGCTGGAATTCCGGCAATTCGTCGAGGAACAAAACGCCGTTGTGGGCGAGCGATATTTCGCCCGGCTTCGCCTTCATCCCGCCGCCGACCAGCGAAGGCAGCGAGGCCGAATGATGCGGGTCGCGGAACGGGCGGCGGCGCAATAACCGCCCTTCGTCGAGCAGCCCCGCCAGCGAATGGATCATCGAAACGTCGAGCGCCTCGTCAGGCGAAAGCGGCGGCAGAATGCCCGGAAGCCTTGCCGCCAGCATGCTTTTGCCCGAACCGGGCGGCCCGATCATAAGCAGGTTATGTCCGCCCGCCGCCGCGACTTCGAGCGCGCGTTTGGCGGTTTCCTGTCCCTTGATGTCGCGCAAATCGGCATAACCCGCTTCGCCGTCGGATTGTATCTGCGCTTCGGGGCGGCCAAGCACCTGCGTGCCCTTGAAGTGGTTGATGAGCGCGAGCAGGGAAGGCGCTGCCAGAATATCGAGATCGCCCGCCCATGCCGCCTCGCCGCCATTCTTCGCGGGGCAGATCAGGCCGCGCGCGGATGCGCCCGCATTGACTGCGGCAGGCAGAACCCCGGCCACGGGCGTGATCGCGCCGTCGAGCGCCAGCTCGCCCAAAGCCGTGTAGCGCGAAATTTCTTCGGGCGGCAAAACGCCCATTGCCGCAAGCAAGCCCAACGCGATAGGCAAATCGAAATGCGAGCCTTCCTTCAGAACATCGGCAGGGGCGAGATTGACGGCGATATGCTTGGCGGGCAGCGAAAGGCCAAGAGCGAACAGGGCCGCGCGCACCCGTTCGCGGCTTTCGCCCACCGCCTTGTCGGGCAAGCCGACAAGATTGAAGCGCGGCAAGCCGGACGACATCTGCACCTGCACATCAATGTCGAGGACAGCCGTGCCTTCGAAAGCAACCGTAGCGATGCGCGCAACCATGGAAAGAACAACCGGAGCGTGTGGCGGGAAGACACGCGTAGCATGCTCGCGCATGTGCGCCAAGGGGCAAAAGAAAAGGGCGGGAAGCTTTTCGCTTCCCGCCCAGCATCACTGACAAACTACCCTGGGGGAATTAGCCTTTAAGCTTGAACACGGCGACCACGGTATTGTTGCCGTTGCCGCACAGGCCGGCAGCCGTCGTCGGCGTCAACGGCAAGGTCGAACCTGTGCCGACCGTATAGACCGGGGCGGTGGTGCCCGCGCTCAGATAGAACAGGCCGCTGTCGCGCGACGCGCCGCCAACGGCGGACAGAAGCCCGACGCAGCCGGATTGCGGAATATTGGTCATCGTGATTTCGAAAGCGTCTTCCGCGCCGGCCGAAATCGACGTGGTTTTCACCGTGGTCGAATTGCTCGCTACGCTCCACGGATTGGAAATTTTCGGCGTCGTGCAATCACCGACCATATCCTGCGGGAACACGCCTGCCGTACAGAAAGCCTTGGTTTCGTCGGTGTTGTCAGCGACGCCGGTACTTGACGTCGTCGCATAAAGCGCGCGGATACCTTGCGAGATCGACATCACTTCCGTATTGGCCTTGCCGATTTTCTGATTGGTATAGACCGATGCCGCCGCGACCCAGATCGCGCCGAGGATCAGGCCGATAATGCCGAGAACGATCGCGATTTCGGTAAGGGTGAAGCCCCTTTCGCGCGATGTGCGACGCTGGAGGGATAAGCGGGCGAGAGCCATAGGAGTCTCCATGAAGGAAAAGGTTGCAAGACTATATTAAGAAAGACCTTAAGATAAGGTTAAGGCGGCGGAACCGGGTCGAAGCCATGCCCGCCCCATGGATGGCAGCGGCAGAATCGCCTGAAAGCCAGTTTGCTACCCTTGATTGCCCCATGAACGCGCAAAGCTTCGTCGGCATAGGCCGAGCAGGTCGGCAAAAAACGGCACTGCCGTCCCAAAAACAGGGACAGGCTGTGCCTGTAAATCCAGATCAAAATGCGCAAAAACAAAGCCATCGGCGGATCATACACATATTCGCCATATTTATGGACTTTTCCTTCCGCCCAATACCTGATACCTGAACGGGGCCGCGACGCATCCCTGCCCACCGCAATAAGAACGTAC
>JAGWKW010000116.1 GCA_028865155.1 Alphaproteobacteria bacterium | reverse complement strand
CGGGTCAGATTCATGTCGCACAGGAAATGCTGGCCCAGCGATTTGCGCGTGCGCAGGGCGTGCCGGGCGATGACGTCGCGCAAGGGGAGAAGCGAGGAAAGGCCAGGCATGAGAACTCTCGGGTTGCGGGCGGTGCCGCGTCGTGTAACCTTATGGCGTTTTCTGTATAGAACGGCCCCGCCTTCCATGCTTCAAAAAAATAACCTCTCTCCTTTGCCTTTGCTGGTCACGATTCCGGTCGTTGCGATCATCGTCGCGGCTTTGGCTTTGTCGGGGCTGGCTGCCGTCGAGAACTGGCGTTTCATGCGCGCTGCCGATCAGGTGCTGCAGTTCGTCGGCATGGTGCGGCAGAACGCCGCCGTGCAGAAAGGCTTTGCCGTGACGCCGGGCGAGGATGTCTGGGCCGCGCTGCAAGGGCTGGGGCAGATCATACCGCCCGCCGCGCGGCTTAACCCATGGCAGGGCGGCTTGCGTGCCGCCGTCGTCAACAGCAGGGTGATCAGGATCGAAACCGATTTACCGACGCATGATTGCCGCCGTCTTGCCCTCTATTTCATCAAGCGGGAGCCTCAGGAAACCGGGCTTCTGGCTGCCGAGGCGGAAAGCGGCGGCCCGGGCGCGGCCTGGTCGCGCTTTTACCCGTCTTCGGTTTCGCCGGACGAGGTGGCCGATGCGGCCGCGCGTGCCTGCGGCCGCGAAGCCGACGCGCATCTGGCCCTGTTTTTCCAGATTCGATAGGGGTGGCAATCGCAGGCCGGACATGCGATAAATCAAGACTCAGTTATTCCTTTCCGGGGTTTTCGCCGTGCGCCACGTCTATTACGAAGCCGTCCTTCTCGTCGAACGCGTTCACCGCCATTTCCTCGAAGTGGTCAAGGCCGAGCTCGACCGGCGCGGCATTCAGGACATCAACAACGTGCAGGCGTTGATCCTGTACAATATCGGCGCGGACGAGATGACCGTCGGCGAACTGACCGCGCGCGGCTATTATCTCGGCTCCAACGTGTCCTATAACGTCAAGAAGATGGTCGAGAACGGCTATCTGGAGCAGGAACGCTCGCCGCACGACAAGCGTTCGGTGCGCGTCAAGCTGTCGGAAAAGGGGCTTTCGCTGCACAAGATCGTCAATGAAAATCTCGAAAAACAGGTTGCGGCTCTGGGAACGGCGAATATCTCGGCCGATGAGTTGACGCAGGCCGCCGAAACGTTGCGCAAGCTCGAGCGGTTCTGGACGGGAATGATCAACTATGCTGGCGGCTAGGGAAGAAGCTGAGACGCAGCTTCGCGCCGAAGCCCCATTGTCCGATTCCGAGCCTTTTTCCGTCGCGCAAGTCACACTGTCGAATTACCGCAATTATGCCGATTTGTGCCTTGTTTGCGCGGATACGCCTGTCGTCCTGACCGGCGCGAATGGCGGCGGCAAGACCAACCTTCTCGAAGCTTTGAGCTTGCTTGTGCCGGGGCGGGGCTTGCGTCGTGCCGTGCTTGGCGATTTGCAGAACAGGGTGACGAGCGAGCCGTGGGCCGCGGCGGTCGAAGTGCGCACTGCCGCCGGGGTGTTGGCCATTGGCACAGGAAAAGATGTGTCAGGAACTGACGAGGAAGGCGAAAGGCGGGTCGTTCATATCGACGGCAGGCCTGCGCGCGGACAAAATATGCTGGCCGAACATGTCGCGATGGCGTGGATTACGCCCGACATGGACAGGCTGCTGGCCGAAGGGGCTTCGGCACGGCGGAAATTCCTCGACCGGCTTGTCTACAGTTTCGATCCGGCCCATGGCGGGCGCGTGCAGCGTTACGAAAAAGCGATGCGCGAACGGTTGCGTTTGCTGCGCGAGGGAATGGTCGAGGCTGCGTGGCTTGCGGGTTTGGAGGATGAGATGGCGCGTTCCGCCGTCGCCATCGCCGCCGCGCGGCGCAGCATGGCGGCGCAGTTGCGCGTTGCGATCGACGAAAGCGGCGACGCTTTCCCGCGCGCCGACATTGCGGTGCGCGGCGCGGCCGAGGATTTGCTCGATACCAATCCGGCGCTTCTGGCCGAGGATGCGCTGCGCGCCACATTTTTACGCGCGCGCGACGAGGATGCGCGGGCTGGATCGTGCGCGACCGGCGCCCATCGCAGCGATTTGCGCGTCGTGCACCGCGCCAAGAATTGTTCCGCCGATTTATGTTCGACCGGAGAGCAGAAGGCGTTGCTGATCGCGATCATGCTGGCTTATGTGCGGCTCGTCGCGCGGCAGCGGCGGATGGCGCCTTTGTTTTTGCTCGACGACATCGCCGCGCATCTCGACGATTATCGTCGCGAGGCTTTGTTCGAGGAAATCCGCGCGACCGGCGTTCAGGCTTGGCTGACCGGAACCGATCCGGAAAATTTCGCCGCGCTTATGCCGCATGCGCAGGCATTCCATGTCGAGAACGGGCGCATTTTCTAAGGTCTGGCAACACGCATAAGATTTGTTCTCCTGGCATGACGCACGCCTGGGTTGGGTGTGGAGGCGGGCATCTTTCATGCTTATGTATGCAAAAAATATTTATAATATATTGAAATATAATAATTTTATGTCGCAATTGGTGTGAAGGTTTTTCCTGTATGTAAGGGGACCGGAGCTGTATAGATTAACATCCGTCCAGTTTCCGCCCTCCCTGCCGAATCAGGCATGCTTTCATTCCATGTTTCCCGATCGCCGGTTTCGTATCCCGGACCGTCCGCCGCCGAATCCGCATTTGCAGGTGCGGCGGCGATGCAGATTTTTCCCGACTTCCGGGCGATGGTGCGGCGTTCGGGGCGATGGTATCTGGCCGCCGATATTTTTGCGGCTGTGCTTGCTTTTCCCGCCGCTGCGTTTCTGGCGCGCGCCTTGAGCCCGGCGGGCGATCATGGCCAGTTTCGCCACGTGCTGAGCAGCGTGTCGGTGCGGCAATTTATGGTTTTCGCGTTTCTGGGACTGGCATCCATCCTGTGGTTCGACAGCCGCGGGCATTACCGTCAGCGTTTGCCTTACTGGGAAAGCGTCGGCCATATCGCCGGGCTCGCCGCCGCCGGTTTTGTCGCGAGCGGCTTTCTCGAATTCGCGTTGGGCAATCACGGGTCGCGCCTGTGGGTCGCGTTCGGCTGGGTTCTGTTCGGCGTTGTCACGCTCATGGCGCGCGGCGTTGTACGGCACCGGCTCGAAAAAACCGGAGCGTGGCGCATTCCCGCCGTCATGATCGGCAACGGGCCGGCGGCGGAGGCGGCGCAGCGCGCGCTCGACGCCGATGCGGCGATGGGGTTTTCGGTTGTCAAACGGCTTCCGCCTTCGATCCTTGCCGATATGACGGAGACGCACGCATGGAAACAGATGCTGATGCTGCACGATGCGCGGCATATTTTCCTCGCGCTCGAGGGCGGCGAGATCGAGCGCTATCAGGCGGCGCTTAAATCGCTGCCGCGCGCCCGCGTGCCGTGCTCGATCGTGCCGCCGTGGCAGGGGCTGCCGTCGAGCACGCTGACGCCGCATCATTTTGTCATGCGCGATGTCATGATGCTGCACGATACCAACCGGCTGACGCTGCCTTTGCCGCGGCTTGTCAAACGTGTCGTCGATATTGCGCTGGCGGGAACGGCGCTTGCGGTTTTTGCGCTGCCTATGGTTCTTGTCGGCTTGATCGTGCGGTGTGGCGGCGGCTCCGCTTTGTTTACGCAGATGCGCGTCGGGCGGCATGGGCGGCTGTTCCGTTGCTATAAATTCCGTTCGATGCGGCCGGATGCGGAAAAAATTCTGCGCCATTATCTGGACGGCAATCCCGGTGCTGCCGAGGAATGGCGGCGCTTTCAAAAGCTGAAACATGATGTGCGCGTGACGAAAGTCGGTGCCTTGATCCGCCGCTTCAGCATCGACGAATTGCCGCAATTGATCAATGTGCTGCGCGGCGATATGAGTTTGGTCGGGCCGCGTCCCTGCCTGCCGGGGCAGGAGAAATTATATGCCGACGATTTCAGTTTTTACGAATCCGTGCGTCCTGGCATCACCGGGCCGTGGCAGGTCGGCGGGCGCAACAGTTTGACGTTCCGGGAACGTGTCGCGCTTGAAGCGTGGTATGGGCGCAACTGGAATCTATGGCTCGATATCGTGATTATCCTGAAGACGTTCCCGGTTCTGTTGGAACGCGGCAAGGCGTTCTAGCCGGATGTGATTTTTGCGCCGAGGCCGTTCATCATGGCAACGAAACCGGGGAAGCTTGTGGCGATGAAGCCGCTATCGTCGATGCGGATGGGTTCGGCTGTACGCATGCCGAGGATGAGAAAGCTCATCGCGATGCGGTGATCCATTGATGTTTCGATGGTTGCGCCGCCTTTTGGTGCCGCGCCGTTGCCGTGGACGATCAGATCGTCGCCTTCGATTTCGACCCTGACGCCGCATTTGGCAAGCCCTTGCGCCGTGAGCGCGAGCCGGTCGCTTTCCTTGACGCGCAATTCGTGAAGCCCGCGCATGCGCGAAACGCCGTTTGCGCAAGACGCGGCGACGGCGAGGATCGGATATTCGTCGATCATGCTTGGCACGCGGTCTGGTGATACATCGATGCCGGATAGCTCGCTATGTGGGACGATCAGGTCGGCGACAGGTTCGCCCCCTTCGTTGCGCGGATTTTCGAAGCGGATATCCGCGCCCATTTCGCGCAAGGTTTCGACCAGCCCTGCCCGGCGCGGGTTGAGGCCGACATTGCGCAAAGTGATGTGCGAACCCGGCACGATCAGCGCGGCGACGAGCGGAAAGGCGGCCGAGCTCGGATCGCCGGGAACGGTGATGTCCTGTGCGGTCAGATGCGCCTTGCCGGTCAGCGCGATGATGTCCGCGCCGTCTTCGCGTTTTTCGACCGTTATTTGCGCGCCGAAGCCGCGCAGCATGTTTTCGCTGTGGTCGCGCGTCGGCACTTTTTCAATGACACGCGTGACGCCCTCGGCGGAAAGCCCTGCCAGCAACACGGCGGATTTAACTTGCGCCGATGCGACCGGGAGTTCGTAGGCAATGGGAACGGGATTTTCCGCGCCGATGA
>JAGWKW010000115.1 GCA_028865155.1 Alphaproteobacteria bacterium | reverse complement strand
CAATTCAGGATAGTGTGTGACTAACTGCTCACATAGAGCGCCAAGCATATCTAGCCTTTGAGGAAGGCTCGCGTGGTTGAGAAGAATAAAAGGCTTTGGGTCTGCAATGTCATTAAAGCCAGCAAGCTTTCCAAGACAGGAATTCAGCAACGACTCCAGTCCTACCCATATTGCGGAGACACGGCCAATTTCGACAAGATATTCGTCAGGTAAAGGCCATCCAGAAAAATCTATTGCCGCTATGTCTTGGTCTTTCATCTCTTGGACCTTACCTCGAAAGAATTGGGACCAAGTTTATACGGAAATGGGATTCGAACCGATACACGTTATTTTAGGGTTGACGGAACTATCTGTAAAATATAGTGTTTTTGCACATCGGGATTCGAACGCGGATTTTCAAGCAATGTATTCGCGGGGCATGGATTGGGATATTGCAAGAATCTCAATCATCGAATTTTCCGGTAATATCAAAGGACTGTTGCGACGATGAGAATCCCTCTGTCTCCGCCAGTTTTCCGTACAGCTTATAATCGAAACGCAAGGTCGATGCCGCCGAAGCGGTCGGGGTGGCCCTGCTGGCCGTAAAATTCCCGCGTGCGCTGGGTCACGGTGAAATCGAGCCGTACCGAAGACGACCAGAACACCGACGCGCCGCCGACAAAATCCGCCACCAGCGTTTTCTTGTCCACGCTTGGGCTCGCCGACATCGTGTTGCCGTCGAGAAAGATGTTGTGGCCGACCACCCTGCCCTGCATGCCCAGAAACACGTACCAGCCAAGCTTGCCTTTCATCTGCGCGGCATCGAACCATCCGGTGCCGGACAGGCCGGGGCGAATGCGGTCGGGGCCGTAATCCGCCGCCAAGTTATGGCCGAAACGCACCACGCCGCCGGCATCGCCATAGGTCAGGACATTGCCGACGGTGGCGCCGAGTTCGGGGATGACATCGGCGGAAAGATTTTCGGTTACGGGATGTTCGAAACGCCATTTGCGTTCGTAGCTGGCGAGGATAGCGGGTTCGTTATGCAACTGGTTTTCCCAGCCGAGCGCGGAGCTGACGCCGATAAATTGATGGAAATCGTTCTGCGTCACGCCGCCCAGCGCGGCGGGGCCGACGACGCCCAACAGAAGCTCGGCATTTTCAAGCGTGTGGTAAGCACCGCGGTCGGTGTCCTGCAACAGGCCGATGCCGGTATAAAGCCATGCGGCATAAGGGCGGTCGAGATGCGACGGGGTTATCGCCGCCGTGTCCGTCGGCGTGAAAATGCTTTGGCCGAGAATCGTCCATTCATATTCCCGCTTGCGGTCGGCGCCGCGAAAGACCGGCATATTGCCCGCCAGCCAGTTGTAAACTCCGTCCCAATCGCCGCCCGCCCGGAGCGGCGCCGACACATAAGCGACGCGCAAACCTTGCGTGTAATGCCGGTCGTCGTGGGAGGCGAATTTGTCGTTATCCTCCATGACGATCAGGCGGCCGGATGTGTCGGCTGGCGTTTGCGCAGCGGCACAGGCAGGATGGCAGACAGATACGATGAGGGCGAGGAGCAGGAGGCGGGATTTCTGCATGGGGGTTATATTATCATGGTCGAGTGGCTGAAGGTGGTTGTCGTTGAGCCTAAGGTGTCCACACTATCTCGATACCAAGATACTCCCTTAGAACAATTTTGATCTTTACCGCGCCATCAGCGATTGTCTGGAATCGGTATCTTCCCGGCTGAACTACAACCCATCCATCCTCCAAATCTTCGCCGGTTATAAGCCTCTGCATGGCACGACAACCAACCTCAGGCCAGCCTGCTAATTCAAAATCGCCGGATAAACCTTCAAACCTTTTGCGATCCACATCATCCATCAGCACAAGAGGAATAATTGATATATTCGCAGGTTCATCAAACATTGGCTCATTTAATTCGGAAAGTGCATGACCTCTGGCTAATTTTAGAAAAACATTTCTGACACGTTCATCCTCGGGCACCCAAACCATTCGGTGTTCATTGTTTGTGGCAAGGTCGGTTCGCTTTGATTTCTCAATACGAATTCGCAACTTCGGTGATCGCTGCAAAATGCGACGAATATTTTGCCGCTCAAGTTTTTCTGGATCGGTAGTACCACATACTACGCACTCCAAGAAACAAGCCAAATACTCTTCGTCTTCCGAAAATCCTTGGTTACAAGCTGGACATATATCAACGACCGGCAAATTGTAGGGATATGGTTCGTCCAATAAAACTTTAGAAGGAACGTGGTCTCGAGAATCTTTCTGAGACCCTCCACAGTGGACGCACCACGCAGTCTGTCTTTTATCCCCATAATTTGGAATTTGCTGCACTGATCTCTCCACACCGTCCAAACCCTCTTCGTAAGCACTTTAACCACTCTGCGACCGATGAAAAAGGGCTGTCTTGGGCAGCTTTTTTCATTGGTCGGGACAGCGGGAATTGCGAAAATATGCTTGTTGCATATTTTCGGCCTCCGGCCTCGGCTTCGCCTCGCGCGAAACGGTTCCCCGAAACGTTTCGTGAACCCACTTCGTGGGTGCGCTAACCACGCTGCGACCATAAAGAAAGGGGCTGCTTTATTAAGCAGCCCCTTTCTTTATGGTCGGGACAGCGGGATTCGAACCCACGACCCCCAGTCCCCCAGACTGATGCGCTACCAGGCTGCGCTATGTCCCGACCTTTGAAGAGGCGCGAATATAGGCACTCGCGCCTTTGAAGGCAACTCTTACGATAGGTTGCGGAAATAAAAGCTTTTTTGCGCGTTTCATCCCCGCTTGCCCTGCGCGGGAAATGAGGCTAAACCCGTTCGCATTCCGCGCTGCACCATGAGTCGCGCATTTCCTTGAAACTTGAGGAACCTACGGGTCTTGCTGTTATGAACATTCATGAATATCAGGCGAAAAGCCTTCTTAAAAAATACGGCGTGGCCGTGCCGCGCGGCGGCGTCGCCTTTACCCCGGCCGAGGCGGTCGATGTCGCCAAGGCGCTTGCGCTCGACCTGAAAGAGCCGGTCTGGGTCGTCAAGGCGCAAATCCATGCCGGCGGACGCGGCAAGGGCGGCGGCGTCAAAGTCGTCAAGACGATGGACACGGTTGAAGCCGAAGCCAAGCGGATGATCGGCATGAATTTGGTCACGCATCAGACGGGGCCGCAGGGGCAGACAGTCGGCAAGGTTTATGTCGAGGAAGGTTGCGACATCAAGCGCGAGCTTTACCTGAGCCTGTTGATCGACCGCGCCACGAGCCGCGTGACGATCATGGCGTCCACCGAAGGCGGGATGGAGATCGAAGAAGTCGCCGCCAAGACGCCGGAAAAGATTTTGAAGGTTTCCATCGACCCCGTCACCGGGTTGCAGCCCTATCATGCGCGGCAGATCGCGTTCGGGCTCGGCCTGAAAGACAAGCAGGTCGGCAAATGCGTCGCCTTTTTGCAAGCGATGTATGCGGCCTTTATCGACCTCGACTGTTCGATCGTCGAGATCAACCCGTTGGTGGTCACCGGGCAGGATGCCGTTATCGCGCTCGACTGCAAGATGTCGTTCGACGACAATGCCCTGTTCCGCCATTCGGACATCGAGGAAATGCGCGACGAGGCCGAGGAAGACCCGGCCGAAATCCTCGCCGGCAAGCACGGGCTGAATTACGTCAAGCTCGACGGTTCCATCGGCTGCATGGTCAATGGCGCGGGGCTGGCGATGGCGACGATGGATATCGTCAAGCTTTACGGCGGCGAACCGGCGAACTTCCTGGATGTCGGCGGAGGTGCTACGAAAGAGCGCGTGACAACGGCGTTCAAGATCATCCTGTCCGACAAGAATGTGAAGGGCATTTTCGTCAACATCTTCGGCGGCATCATGCGCTGCGACATCATCGCCGAAGGCATCGTCGCGGCGGCCAAGGAAGTGCAGCTGCATGTTCCGCTGGTCGTCCGACTTGAAGGCACCAATGTCGATCTGGGCAAGAAGATCCTGGCCGAAAGCGGCTTGCCGATCCTGCCGGGCGACAATCTCGCCGACGGGGCCGAGAAGATTGTCAAGGCCGTCGTCAAAAAAGCCGCTTAAAGGAAAAGCATCATGTCCGTACTCGTCAATAAAGACACCAAGGTTATTTGTCAGGGTTTCACCGGCTCGCAAGGCACGTTCCATTCGCAGCAGGCCATCGCCTATGGCACCAAGATGGTCGGCGGCGTGACGCCGGGCAAGGGCGGTTCCGAGCATTTGGATTTGCCCGTGTTCGACACGGTGCAGCAAGCCAAGGAAAAGACCGGCTGCAATGCGTCGGTGATTTACGTTCCGCCGCCTTTCGCGGCTGATGCCATTCTGGAAGCCGTCGCAGCGGAAATCCCGCTTGTCGTTTGCATCACCGAAGGCATTCCGATCCTCGACATGATCAAGGTCAAGCGCGCGATGCAGGGTACAAAAACGCGCCTGATCGGGCCGAATTGCCCCGGCGTCATTACGCCCGGCGAATGCAAGATCGGCATCATGCCCGGCCATATCCATAAGCGCGGCAAGATCGCCATCGTGTCGCGGTCCGGCACCCTGACCTACGAAGCGGTTGCGCAAACGACCGCGACCGGATTGGGGCAGACGACTTGCATCGGCATTGGCGGCGACCCCGTCAACGGCACCAACTTCATCGACTGCCTTGAAATGTTCCTGGCCGACGACGAAACGCAGGGCATCATCATGATCGGCGAAATCGGCGGCAGCGCCGAGACCGATGCGGCGGCGTTTTACAAAGCGTCGAAGGTCAAGAAGCCCATCGTCGGCTTCATCGCGGGCGTTACGGCGCCTCCGGGCCGCCGCATGGGCCATGCCGGCGCGATCATCTCGGGCGGCAGCGACACGGCTGCGGCCAAGATCGAGGCGATGAAGGCGGCCGGATTCCATGTGTCCGACAGCCCCGCCGCGCTCGGCACCACGATGGTCAAGGCAATGGCGGCCTGATTTGGAAGTCGGGCACACGCCTCGCCTGTTTGTTACCCACGCGCTGGCAAGCGGCGAAGCGTTCGAGGCCTGCGACGATCACGCGCATTATCTGCTTCACGTCCTGCGCCTGAAAACGGGCGATGTCGTGCGCCTGTTCAAC
>JAGWKW010000114.1 GCA_028865155.1 Alphaproteobacteria bacterium | reverse complement strand
GGACGGCGGACGCTTTTTCCGTCTTGTGGCAGGCGGGGCATACGGTCTTGACGAGGCGCTGCGACAGGCTGGCGATCAGCGCGTGGCCGAGAATGTAAAGGCCGCTGGTGCGGTAGGCGGAGCTGAGAAAACCGTCCACGCGGTCGAGCGTGTGCAAGGCGTCGACGGCGTGAACGGTGGTGATGACCGTATGGCCGGATTCGGTCGCGCGCAACGCCGCTTCGACCGTGTCGCCGTCGCGCATTTCGCCGACGATGATGACGTCCGGGTCATGGCGCATCAGGGCGCGAATGATGTCGGCGATGGTGTTGGCGGAATTGTCGGTCACCGACGTCTGGTCGACGAGCGGCATGTCGTATTCGACCGGCGCCTCGACCGAATAGACCGCGCGCGAGGTGCGGTCGATATCCTGGATGATGCCGTAAAGCGTGGTCGATTTACCGGAACCTGTCGGCCCGCTGACGATAATCAGGCCGCCGTCCTTGGTATGGCCGTGAATGTTTTTACGGATGCGCTCCGCAACGACGGGCGCATGCAGGAACAATTCGTCGAAGCTGCGCAAATTGTCGCGATCGAGCAGACGAAGCGTGAGCTTCTCGCCCGACGGCGCCACCGGCAACGCGGCGCAACGCACGTCGATCATGCGGCCCTGCCATTCGAAGGCGAGACGCCCGTCCTGCGGATGCTGCCTGTCGGCGGCGTCCATCTTGGCGTCGGTCTTGATGCGGGTCACGACCGGCGCCATGACGCGGTGCGGCAGCAGATGCTTGTAGACGAGATCGCCGTCGACGCGGTACCGGATCCAGCAGCGTGCGTCGTCTTCCTGCAGCGACAGGTGAATATCTGAGGAGCGGCTTTGCAGCGCTTCGGCCAGAATGTCGTGCACCGCCTGTTCGACCAGCATCGCGTCGTCGGGATCGCGCGACAGGGCGGCGAGGATACGGATCAGGCGGTCGCCCGCCATTTCGCTTTGTTCGCGCATGAGCCGGGCCAGCTCGGCGCGGTCCCACGGCTCGACCTCGACATTCTTGACTTCGTGGTTGGCGCGTTCGAACGCATCCGAAATGCGCAACAGGTCGGCGTCGTCGACGCGGTCGCCGACGGCAATGCGCAATGTTCCCTGGCGCAACTCCAGCAGGCACAAGCCCATCGCGGCCTGCACGGCGGACGGCACGTAAAGGCGCATCGCCTGCATCGTCAGATCTTCGTTCTGGCCGCTCTTGGTCTTGGCGTCCTTGCGCTCGCCCGCATAAAAGCCGTTGCGGCGCAGAATCTCCTCGATCGACATGATGCGTCCGTTGGAACGGCGCATCGCCTGCTCGGCCAGCGCGAGCTCATAATGGCGCGGCTTGATATGCAGCGCGTCGGCTTGCTGTTTGATCAGGTCGGAAGTGACGAGTTCGCTCATTTAAGGGAGCCTCCGCCCGAACCGCCGGACGGAAGCTTGACCGTCCGGGGCGCCGCCCGCCCCGAGGAGGAAGAGGATTCCGATGCCTGCTCTTCGCTTGCCGCCGCGCGCGCCTGCGAAACCAGCGACTGCGCCGCTTCAAGCGGCAGGCTTCGCTTCTTGCCGTCGATGGAAACGGTGGCGGAATGGAAGGTGATCGAAATCAGCTTGGCCGATTTGCCGTTTTCGTCGAACGCGTCGCCCACGGCGACGATCGCGGTTTCCCCGTCGGGTTTCAGGAACAAGGCGCGTTCGCCGACCGTGCCGATCAGATGCAGTTTCCCGTCGCCGTTCGACGATCCGCTTCCGCCCATGTTGTCCGAACCGCCGCCCGGGGAAAGGGCCGCGCTCGATATGGGCGCGATATGCCCTTTCATTTCCCTTTCCAGCTCGCGCGCCGAAGGCGGCGGCGGCACGCCGTTTCTGGTGGACGAAGCCGCGACGCCGCCTTTGCCGGAGGCCGTTTCGCTTCCGCCGGCATTCTTGGCCTCGCCGCGGATGGGGATGACGGCAAAGCCCATCTTGCCGCTATGGCGGATGATGAGGTCGGTCGAAACAGGCCCCTCTTCCTTCGGTTCCCACAGCAGGGTCACCGGGCAGGACGACCCCGGCGCAAGTTCCATATCGACCTCGCAGCCCTGATCGAGCCGCTGCAGCCCGTTTCCGGCCTCTATGACATCTATCGAATAGATCGTGATCGGATCCGAGCTGTCGTTGACCAGAAGGGTCGAGCGCACGATCTTGCCGTCGCCGACGGTGACGCTGCCGAAATCGATCGGCGCGACTTTCTTGTCGCTGACGGCAAGGCCTGTGCTTTTTTCGCCGCGGCTGGCCGACCCCGACGTCTTGCCTTTAAGGTGCGCGCGCGCGATGCGCCCCGCGCCGCTGTGGGTCATCAGCACGTCGACGCCCCAGTCGCCGGGGCTCGACGGCGTCACCGACACCTCCACGCTGCATCGGCTGGCGGAAGCCAGCACGTCATGCTTCATGCAGTCGTCGCCGGTGATTTCCGCCGCCACGTTGGCGTCGCTGTTGGTCGTGACTTTTTCGATCCGGACCGGCTGGTCGGTCTGGTTGACGAAGAAGATCGTCGTGCGCTTGGTGACGCCGATCGCCGTATCGCCGATGTCGATTTCGGGCTTGGGATCGACCCGGACCGCCTCGTCCGCGTTCACGCCGCCCGCGCCCGGCGCCATGAAAGCCGCGTCGCGCGCAAAAGCGGGGGAGGCCGCCGCCACAACCAATGCTGTCAAAAGAACGTAACGGCCTGCCTTGGCAAAAAACGTCACTGTGTTCCTCCTCCGGAAGCGAGGCTGCCGCCTTCGGGCCTGAGCATCTGGTCGAACGCGCGGGAAAAGCCGCGCTGCATCAGGAGCTTGTCGACAGGCGCGTTGTCGGCGCCAGCCGACAGATGGATGTTCTGTGTCGAAGCGATTTGGGCCTTGTCGGCCACCGGTTCCGGCATGGCGGACGCGGCCTGCTTGCCAGGCACGGCAAGTTTCTGCGCGCCGCTGTTGTCGATCGCGACCCCGTCGGGCAACGGCCCGTTATTCGCATTATCCTGCGCTTCCTCGGTGGCTTTTTTGTCCGAGAACAGAACCACCGACGGGCGCACGATCATGACCAGCTCGCGGTTTTCGCGCTTTTGATCTCCATATAGAGGTAGCGAGGCGTCGCTGCCCAGGGGCAGGCCCTGTCCGTTGTTCGAGTCGTTCGACGCGACCAGCCCCGCGAGGACGAGGCTGTCGCCGGGCCGCACGCGCAGGACGGTGTTCATCGTCTCGTCGGTGGTTTCCGGCAAATCGATGGTGCCGCCGCCGCTGTTGGTCGGGTTGAGGCTGACCAGGTTCTTGAGCGCGAGATCGAGGTTGGCGAACACGATGCCGTTTTCGTAGCTGCCGGCCACCGTGATGGTCAGACCGGTCTCGATGCTGTCGGTGCTGACGGTGTTGGTGCTGGAATTGCCGGTGCTGCCGCTGGTGGTTCCACTGACATTGCTGGTCGTCAAAGTGCCGACCTGCGAGATATAGCGCTGCGTGCCGCCGACCTTGAGCTGGGCCGAGGTGCCCGACACGAAGGTGACTTGCGGATTGCTGACCGTCTGCACGATGCCCTTGGTGGCGAGGAAGCTCGCGACGGCGTTGGCCGAGACGATGCCGCTCGTCACCGCGCCGAGGCTGACGCTGCCCGCCGTCGAGGCAATGGAGTTAAGGGCGTTGGTTCCGCTCAAGCTAAGCCCTTTGACGAGCGTCGAGTTGGCGAACTGGCTCCAGTTGATGCCTTGCGCGTTTTCGCGGTTCAGCGTGACTTCCCAGACATACATCTGCAGGACGATCAGCGGCCGCCCGGTCCTCAGGCGCGCCAGATACTGGCTGACGCGGTCTTCGCCGTCGACCGTCGTCGTATAGATGATATTGCCGCCCTGGTCGTCGACCTGCGCGCCCTTGCCGCCGCCGAGCAGCTGGTCGATCGCCTCGACCATGCTGTTGGTATGGTCGTTGTTGGCGGTCAGGGAGGAACTGGTGCTGCCGCTGGAGCTGCTGGTGCTGGCGCTCAGGCGCGAGATCGGCGGTAAAGCGACGACGAAGGTTTCTTTCTCGGACAGTTGGAGCGAGTCATGCCGGTAGTCGCAGAAAACTTTGGCGGCCGAGCAGATTTTTTCGACCACCTGCGGCAACGGGCCGCTCAGATTCATGACCGTGACGAGGCGTTTGCCGAGCGAGCCGGTGTCCCACGACAGCGAAACGTCGGTGCCGGACAGCACCGCCTGCAGTGCCGCCGTGATCGGCACGGCGTTCAGGTTCGTGGTCGGAATCAGGATGTTGCCGGGCAGCTTGTCCGTATCGCCGAGCCTATGTTCGTGCAGGCTGGAATCGAGATCGAGCGTGACGATCGCCGGATTGTTCGGGCCGCGCACGGTTTCGTCCGGATCGGGAACTTCGGCCACGGTCGGCGCGCGCCCCGTCGTTTTCTTGGCTTCGGGGATTTCGGAATTCGCGCATGCGTTCAGGCCGAGCGCAAGCATCGCGGCGACAGCCAGAAGGGAAAGGCCGCGCCTTTTATGAAAAGCGAATTTCGCCACGCTTAAGCTCCTTTCGAGCCCAACCACACATCAATGCGCCTGTCCGGTTCGCGGATTCAGACCCATTAACTAATTTGCGGAAATCAGGTTTATATTTCGTTAACTGAACTTAGCGGTGAATTTGCATAATCAAGGGTTTAGAAGTTATAGTTGCCCTCTGTTTCCCTGTTTTTTCGGTTTCCCCATGACCACTTTCCTTACCGGAGCCACCGGCTTTGTCGGCGCGGCCGTCGCCCGACTGCTGATCGAAAAAGGCCATGCGTTGCGTGTCCTGTCGCGGCCCAACAACGACCGGCGCAATCTGGCAGGGCTGGATGTCGAAATTGTCGAAGGCGATCTCGCCGCACCCGAAACTTACAGCGATGCCTTAAAAGGTTGCCGCAACCTGTTCCATGTCGCGGCGGATTACCGGATTTGGGTACCCGATGCGGGCAAGATGCACCGCGTCAATATCGACGGCACGCGCGCGTTGATGCTGGCGGCGCTCGACGCCGGGGTGGAGCGCGTCGTTTATACGAGTTCGGTCGCAACTTTGGGTTTGAACAAGGACGACACGCCCGCGAACGAAGAT
>JAGWKW010000113.1 GCA_028865155.1 Alphaproteobacteria bacterium | reverse complement strand
GAAAAGCTTCGACATGTCGGTTTCAAAAAACGGATTGGAAAAGGGCTTGGACATCATGCCTCCCTGAGGTTGACAATTGCGAAGACGATTCTTGCGGACAAACGTTCCAAAGCCGGAATACAATCTCCATTAAGGTTAATTAATATCTCAACGCGCGTCCCTTGTCACGCTTTTTTTGCTCTGCACACCAAGGTATAAATGCCCGTGCCACAGACCCCAAGCGCACCTTTCCGGTCCGGAACGGGGTCCGCTTGGGAAGTACCTGACCGGATTAGAAAAACTTTCCGGGTTGTATTGGTTTGGTGCTTTGCACCAATGCCATGCGCTGCCGTGCCGGCAAGAAAAAACCCGCAACGCGTTTCGGAGCGTTGCGGGTTTTTCCGGAACAAAATCCGTCAGGCGCTCTTGCGCTGATCGTCGGAGGATTGCTCTTCGTCTTCAAGCAGTGACGTGAATTTCGACGCGCTCTTGAATCCGCCGGGGCCGGCTGCAGTCTGCGCGCCGCCGCCAGTCACCTGCATTTCGCCGATGATCTGGCCGCCTGCGTTGACTTCCAGTTCGCCGTATTTGACGGTGCCGCTGATGCGGCCCGTGGAGCGAACGGTCAGGCGGCCATGCACGACCAGCTGGCCATCGTAACGACCTGCAATGTCGGCGTTTTCGATTTCGACACTGCCACGGAACTGGCCGGATTCATTGATTTCAAGCAGTTTACCGTCGGTCAGCTTGGCTTCGACCTTACCCGCGACGACCAGAATATCGCACGAGGTAATTTCACCCGACAGCGACAGCCCGTCACCGACGATCAGCTTGCGGCCCGACTCCGAACCAGCGGCGGAACGGCGGCTGACATCAGGCATGCGGCGGCCCGATGCAGGGGTTGCGGCGCGCGGCAGGTTCGGTGCGACGGCGTTCGACGCGTCTTCGTTTGCGTTTTCCTGCGCGTCGCTTCTTTTATCTCTGGCTGGTCCGAACATTCATTTCTCCTGCGGAATGATAATGTGAAATGGGAGTCTTCGTTAACACATTCTTAACCCGGAAGGCAAGGGAATGATTCAGGCCGCATACGAAGTAAGTCACGGTTGTATAAAAGAAATTTTGTTGCTAACAGAAACATCCACATCTTTTTTGCGAGCCTACCATGACCGCCGCTCTTTACGATCTCTGCGCCATCGGCAACGCGCTTGTCGATATCGTCGTGCCTTGCGGTGACGCGTTCCTTGCCGCCAACGGCATCGCCAAAGGCGCCATGACTTTGGTCGACGACGACCGCGCCGCCATGCTTTACGACCGTGCTGGCGCGTCGGTCGAAATGTCGTCCGGCGGGTCGGCCGGCAACACCATGGCGGGCTTCGTTTCGCTCGGCGGCAAGGGGGCCTATCTCGGCAAAGTCGGCGCGGACACGTTCGGCGGCGCTTTCGCCCACGATTTGCATGCGCAAGGCGTTCATTTTTCCGTGTCGCGCGCGACCGGGCTTGGAACCGGGCGCTGCCTCGTCTTCGTTACGCCGGACGCCCAGCGCAGCATGTGCACATTCCTTGGTGCGGCGACCGAATTCGGCCCCGCCGACGTCGATATGGAGACGATACGCGGTGCATCCGTCACCTATCTGGAAGGCTATCTGTTCGACAAGCCTTCCGCCAAGGAAGCCTTTCGCCTTGCGGCCAAAATCGCGCACGAAGCCGGACGCAAACTTGCATTGACCCTGTCGGATGTTTTCTGCGTGTCGCGGCATCGCGCCGAATTTCTCGCGCTCGTGTACGATGAAGTCGATATTCTGTTTGCCAACCAAAACGAACTGCTCGCGCTTTACGAAACGGGCGACCTTGACGCGGCGGTCGCGGCGGCACGCGGCCATGCCGAAATTTCGGTGACGACGCGCAGCGAAAAAGGCGCCATCGTTGTGGCGGGAAGCCAAACGCTCGAACTGTCCGCGCACCCGGTTGCACATGTTATCGACACCACGGGCGCGGGCGATCTTTACGCCGCCGGATTTCTGTATGGAATGACACAAGGGCTCGATCTTGCCGAAGCCGGGCGCATCGGCGCAATCGCGGCGTCGGAGGTCATCAGCCATTACGGGCCGCGGCCGCAAACATCCTTGCGCGGGCTGATCTGATTTTTTTCGATTCGTTTGCTTCTTCGCACCGCACAACAAGATTCTGAGGATTAACGGCCGCGCCGTGTTGACCTGAGTCCGGCGGAGGACTAGCTTCCGCAAGTCATATTTTTGTGGGAGTGTTCATTCATGCCGCGTCCGGCGAAACGTTCCGTTGCGAACAAAAAATCTTCCCCTTCTTCCCCGCCCGCCCCAAAAACCGCGCCGCCCGATTTCGTTTCGGCGTTTTACGACCACGTTTTACCGTCGGATCTCGCGCTGTTCACCGCTGCCGAGCGGGCGCGCATCGCCGCCTCGATCTGGTCGCTCGCGGCTCACCGCCGCAAAGGCCAGGCGGCCTTGCGCGTTTTCAACCCGTCGCCCGAAAAAGACGGTTGGACCGTCGATCATACCGTGATCGAGATCGTCACCGACGATATGCCGTTCCTCGTCGCCTCAGTGACCGGCGTTCTGCAAAATCTTGGCTATGCCGTGCATATGGTCATCCATCCGGTTCTTGACGTTGTGCGCGACGGGAAGGGCCATGTCCGCGGGCTGGCGCGTTCCGGTGCGCCCGGCGCGGCAGCGGAATCCTTCATCCATGTCCAGATCGACCACTGCGTCGACGCAGCGCCTTTGCATGCGATCGAGGCCGAAATCCAAGCCGCGCTCGCCGATGTGCGCGCGGCGGTCGAGGACTGGCGCAAAATGCGCGACACGATGCGCGCGCTCGGCGATGCGCTGACGCCGCCGAAGCGGCAGAGCGATGCCGCCGAGGATATCGGTGAAGTGCGCGAGTTCCTCAGCTGGCTGTGCGACGACAATTTCACTTTCCTTGGCTACCGCGAAATCAACCTCGACTGCCGCGGCGAGAATCTCGCACTGATCCGTATCGTGTCGGGTAAAGGGCTTGGCATCCTGCGCGACGACAATATCCGCCTGTTCGGCGGCCTGCGCGATCTCGATGAGCGCAAGCAGCCTGCCTTGCGCAAATATGTGCGCCAGCATCACGTCCTGTTCATCACCAAGACCAACATCGCCACCCGCGTCCATCGCTCTCTGCCAATGGATGCGGTTTTCATCCGCAGCTTCAACGAAGACGGCGTCGCCATCGGCGAAAAACTGTTCGTCGGCCTGTTCACCTCGAAAACCTATGCGCAGACGCCGCGCGATATCCCCTTCATGCGGCGCAAGATCGCAGACGTCACCGCGCGCATGGGGTTCCCGCCCAAAAGCCATGACGGGCGCAATTTGACGCATATTCTCAACACCTACCCGCATGACGAGCTATTCCAGATTACCGAGGATGAACTTTGCGACAATGTGCGCAGCATCCTGCAGCTTCAGGAACGTGCGCGCGTCGCACTCCTGCCGCGCCGCGATCCGTTCGGGCGCTATGTCACCTGTCTTGTCTATGTGCCGCGCGACCGCTACGACTCGGGGTTGCGTGCCAAAATTCAGGATTTTCTCGAAACCGCCTATGGCGGCAAGGCGCGAAGCTGGAACGTGCGCATCGACGACAGCCGCCTTGCGCGTGCGTTCGTCACCATCCACCTGACGCCCGATTCGCCGAAGCCCGACGCGCAAAAGCTTGAAAACGATTTGCGCGAAATGTGCCGCACCTGGTCGGATCGCTTGCGCGACAGCCTTTCGGCGGCTTACGGCGAAGCAACTGCGCTTGCGCTGCTGCGCCGCTATGGCGGGGCGTTCCCGCAAACCTATTGTGAAACCGTACCGCCGCCGCGCGCGGTTCTGGATGTGCGCGAGATGGAACGTGTTCGTGCCCAGCCGCGCTTCATCGCCGTCCTCGACGATGCCAGCCAGGATGTCGGCGCGCAGCGGCTGCGGCTCAAGCTATTCAGTCCCGGCCGACCGCTCGTGTTGTCGGAAACGCTGCCGCTGCTCGAAAATATGGGACTCAAGATCGATTATATGGGCGGCCCTTATGAAATCATGTTCAAAGACGGAAGTGCGCCGATCTATATCCATGAATTTGTCGGCGTTCCCGCGTTGCCCTCGCTCGCGCCGTTCGAGCGCGTCCGCCCCGCTTTCGAGGACGCGCTGGCCAAAGTCTGGAACGGCGACGCCGATAGCGATCCGTTCAATGCGCTGACGTTGCGCATTGGGCTCGAAATCAACGCGGTTTGCGTATTGCGCGCCTTCGCGCGCTATCTGCGCCAGCTGCGCATCCCCTACAGCCATGAAATGATCGCGGCGGCGCTGATGGCGCATCCGGAAATCGCCAAGCAGATTTATGCGCTGTTCTATGTGCGCCACAATCCGGCTTTCAAGGGCGACCGCGCCAAGGAAATGCATTCGCGCGAAGCGGCGATCATCGAGGCGCTGGCGGATGTCAGCGCGCTCGAAGACGACCGCGTCATCCGCCGCTATCTGAATCTTGTGCAGGCATCGCTGCGCACCAATTATTTCCAAAAGGCCGAAAACGGCGCGCACAAGCCCTATCTGTCGATCAAATTCGACAGCCGCGCGGTCGATTTCATGCCATTGCCCAAACCTTTATATGAAATTTTCGTCTATAGCCCGTCGGCCGAGGCCGTGCATCTGCGTGGCGGCAAAGTCGCGCGCGGCGGCATCCGCTGGTCGGACAGGCGCGACGATTTCCGCAACGAAATTCTGGGCTTGATGAAGGCCCAGATGGTCAAGAACAGCGTCATCGTACCCGTAGGATCGAAAGGCGGTTTCATCGTCAAGCATCCGCCGGCGGAAGCCGACAAATTCCAGGCCGAAGGCGTCGCCTGCTACAAAACCATGATGCGCGGGCTGCTCGACATCACCGACAATCGGATTGGCGAAAAAATCGTGCCGCCGAAAGATACCGTGCGCCACGACGGCGACGACCCGTATCTGGTCGTCGCGGCCGACAAGGGCACGGCGAAATTTTCCGACATCGCCAACGGCATCGCCGCCGATTACGGCTTCTGGCTCGACGACGCTTTCGCTTCCGGCGGCTCGGCGGGCTACGACCATAAAGGCATGGGCATTACCGCGCGCGGCGCGTGGGAAGCGGTCAAAC